>DATFZA010000191.1:0-6227 GCA_035314765.1 Bryobacteraceae bacterium | reverse complement strand
AAGAAGATACAAATATTATAGCCATAAGCGTTACTCTATCATGAATTCTATACTGTTGTGACAACACAGCGTGCCTTTCGATAAAATCTATGTGTTTCAGTCACTTGTGGCAATAGGTATGGGTTGAGCAGTTACACCGGGGCAGGGGGCGGAGGTCGGTTTGCCCACCCCCTCGCTTTGCCGGACGCATCCCGCATGAGGCCAGTGCACATCGTGCTTGCTTGCCGGCCGCGGTGCGCGCCGCCATGCTATCGGGATGTTCATTGTCACCGAGGCCGACGCCGACGCGATCCGCACTGTCTTCTATCAGGAGGGCGAGTTGTCGGCCGCCATCGAGCTGCGCCGGCGGTTTCAAGGAATCACCGACAACGCGAAGGCACGGGCATGCGCCCGGACCATCGCCGGGTGGAAGCCGCTGCCGGCTCCGCCGTGCTCGGTGACCCCGCTGCGTCCCGGTAGCGCGGGCCGGAGCGACAGCCATTCGCCGGGCGCGACCGAGGCGTCCGCGGCGATCGAGCGCGCCAGATAGTCTGCAAAGTTTCAGCCTTTTCGGGACCCCCTCCCCCAGAATATCACGCATGATAACGTAGAGCGTTTTTCGCTTGAAGGTGCGTTATGCGGTTTTGCTCACGGACGCGCGAGCGTGATTTGACGGAATCAGGCGTTTGCGGTCGGCCTATGCATGCACGCTTGTGAGTAAGTGATACCCGCGCGGCACCGGATCGTTCACCCCTCCGCCAGCCGCCTACCGAGAAACGCACATTGAAGCCGGACCAGATGACGTGCCCTTCGAGGACGAGGTCCACGTATTCGCGTGCCGGACATTTGACGCTTTGGCCTAGGTCAAACCTAATCAGTTCGTCCGACAGAACTCAGAGACTCCAGCCGTTCCCGCAGACGGTTCGTAGCAAAATCGAGGAAAACTCGTGTCTTCGAAGGGAGCGCTCTACGCCGAGCATGCAGCAGGTGGACCGCAAGCGGCTCCAACTCGAAGTCGGCCAGGATGATACGCAGCGATCCGGCTCGCAGTGCATCGGCGCACTGATAATGGAGCACCCTGGTCGCTCCTACACCTTGGATTGCAGCCCAAACCGCCGCCTCAGCCGTGGAAACGGAAAGACGTGACCGGATTGGCACGTCGGTAAGTCCCTTCGCTTCGTTCAGCCGAAACGGCCAGATCGAGGCAGGCCAAAGAAAGTCGAAATTCACGCATGGCAATGTGCCAAGATCGGAGGGAGTCATGGGAGTTCCATGCCCTGCAAGCAATTTCGGGCTAGCACAGACAACCAGGCGCATCAGCGCGACGCGACTCGCCACCATGCTGGTGTCCGGCAGCGAACCGATCCGTGCCGCTATATCAACATGATCGTCCATCAAATGAAGGTTCCGGTCTGACAGCAACAGCCGGACGTTGATCTCCGGGTAGGCGGCAAGAAAGTCGGTCACGATAGGAAGAACGTGCAGACGGCCAAAGAATACGGGAGCCGTCACGATCAGGTCGCCACGGGGCGCATGAAATTCGCCAGCGGCCAGCCGCTCGGTCTCGTCGATCTCTTCGAGAATGCGTCTGGCCGAAGCGACATAGACAGCGCCAGCATCGGTGAGCGCCACCTTGCGGGTCGTGCGCACCAGAAGCTTGGTTCCCAGATGCGCCTCAAGGTCGTTCACCTTCCGACTAACTGTCGCAAGCGGGACGCCTAGCTCTCGGCTTGCGGCAGAGAAGCTCCCCTTATCGACCACCTGCAGCAGGATCGTCATGGCTTCGAGCCGGTCCATAGTTATTCCATCCGGTGAGAACTGCGTTCCCAAAACTACCGGATTATCTCTGGCGGTGGAATTGACCAAATTACGGCTCGGACGAACCGCTTCCGGTTTTGCCTCTGGAAAGGAGAAACTCATGTCCCGCGTTGCCATCCCTGCCCTTGACGATGTTCCCGCCGCCTCGAAACCGATCCTTGATGCCGTGCATAAGCAGCTCGGCGTCGTCCCGGCCATGTTCCGGCTGATCGCCACCAGCCCGGCTGCGCTCCAGGGCTTCGCCGCCAACAACGGCGCGCTCACCAAAACCCTCGATGTCAAGACGCGCGAGCGGATCGCGCTGGCCGTGGCCCAGGTGAACGGCTGTGACTACTGCCTGTCGGCGCACAGCTATCTTGGGCTGAACCTGGCGAAGATCACGCCGGAGGAAGTCGCGCTCAATCGCAAGGGCCAATCCGGCGACGCGAAGGCGGATGCCGCCGTGCGCTTCGCGGCGAAGATCGTGCGTGAGCGCGGCCACATCACCGACGCCGATATCAAGGCGGTCCGTGACGCCGGCTTCAGTGACGGCCAGATTGTGGAGATCATCGCCGTCACCGCCGAGAACATCTTCACCAACCTGCTCAACGTCGTCGCGGAAACCGATATCGACTTCCCGGTCGTCCGGGCTGGCGACGCCGCTTAATTCGGGACGCGGGCTGGCGGTTTTTTGCCTATCGCCAGCCCAGCCCGTGCGCCTCAAGGAGACCCTTTCATGTCCTATGGATTCCTCGACATCGCTGCGACGCCCAGCGTCCGCGCGGCACAGGCCGCAATGGGTAGCGTCCAATTTTGGCAGGACTTCAAGGGACACCGTGAGTTCGACAAGTTCACTCCCAATGAAGTCGCCTTCATCGCCGAGCGCGACAGCTTCTACATGGCGACCGTTTCTGAAACGGGCTGGCCCTATGTTCAACATCGCGGCGGGCCATGCGGCTTCTTGAAGGTCGCAGATGAGAAGACCTTGGCGTTCGCCGACTATCGCGGCAATCTGCAGTATATCAGCCTCGGCAATCTCGGCGCCGATGATCGGGCCGCGCTGATCCTGATGGACTATGCCGGGCGGGCCAGGCTCAAGATTTATGCCCGGGTCGAGGCCGTGCCGCTCGATGCCAATTCCGCCCTCGCAGAGCTTGTTGCGGAGCCTGGTTATAAGGCCAAGCCCGAGAGAATTCTTGTGCTGCACCTGGTGACGTTCGACTGGAACTGCCCGCAGCACATCACACCCCGCTTCACCGAGGCAGAAATTGCCGATGTCATGCGGCCCTTGCATGACCGTCTGATCGCGCTTGAAACCGAAAACGCCGAGTTGCGAGCAAAACTCGCTTTCAAAGTCGAAGAAGGAGTCTGACTACTATGGAAGCCGAACGCCCACCCTTGCCGCCCTTCACCACGGCCGCCGCCGCCGCCCAAAAGGTTCGGCTGGCAGAAGACGCCTGGAACAGCCACAACCCGGAGAAGGTGTCACTCGGCTACACGGTTGACAGCTATTGGCGCAACCGTGCCGAGTTCGTTCGAGGCCGCAGTGAGATCGTCGCCTTTCTCACCCGCAAGTGGGATCGGGAGCTTGATTACCGGCTCATCAAGGAGCTTTGGGCCTTCCACGGCAACCGCATCGCGGTTCGCTTCGCCTATGAATGGCATGACGACAGCGGTAATTGGTTCCGCTCCTATGGCAACGAAAATTGGGAGTTCGACGGGAACGGCCTCACGCGCCGCCGGCTGGCTTGCATCAACGACCTTCCAATCCGGGAAAGTGATCGGAAGTATCATTGGCCACTCGGACGGCGGCCCGATGACCACCCGTCTCTGAGCGATCTGGGCTTCTGAGGGCGCAGTCCTGGTAAGTTGGCCCGTTCACTCGCGGAGAACCCAATCGGTCCAAGGCCAAAGGCATGTATGAGCCAGAATCGGAGCGCTGAAATATAAGGGCTTTTTTGGTGCAGAATCTAGGTGCATAATAAGAGCCATGAAATACGGCTACGCCAGGGTATCCACGGACGGCCAGAGCGTTGACGCCCAGGTGCGCCAACTGACCAAGGCCGGATGCAAGAAGGTCTTTCGCGAAGCCGCGAGCGGCGCACAGACCGACCGTGCCCAGCTACGTAAGGCGCTTGCCGTACTGGAGGCCGGCGACTTGATCGCTTAGCGCGATCAACGCGGGATTTGCTGAATCCCCTCGGCACGATCCCTGACCCACGCAATACCTGGAAACTTGGTCGCCCAAGTGATGGTGTTGGCCACGGAACGAACTGGCGCACCGGCGTGATCCGGTGAACCCCTTCCGTTAAGAACCCGCCGGATTATTTCGGCAACGGCGCTCCGGTATACTCGTTGAAGCTTCTGCCCCCGCCGGGCGCGGTCAGCAGCACCGACAGTGGCTGGGTCTTCGGACCGACTGCGGCCCACCACAACGGCAACGACTTGAACGAGAACACCTCGTCGAAATCCATGGCAATCGAGCCCGCATCCATGGGCTGTGTCCCCAATCGGTTCTGGAACCACTTCATCCACGCGGCTGAGCTTGGCGCGGGCGAGCAGATCAGGTTGCCGTTTGGATCGGGCTTGTCGTCGTCGCCGCAGGTTTGGAAGCCCGGCGGGCTGGAGGTGGCGAACGACGGCAAAAGAAACGAGTCCATCTTGTGCGCCTTGATGTTCCACTGCGCCGTGCTGTGGCAGCCCATGCAACTGGAATCGGGCGCATTCTTCATTACCACGCCGTTCACCGCGATATCGTTACGCGCGCCGTCGTTCGGGCCGGAAAGCCGCCCGCCCCAGCCCAGCGTCTGAGTCGCGTAGAGCGGCGCCTTGGGATTGTTCCAGTTCTCCTGTAGCGGCATTCCATCCGCCGTGGCCTGCGGATCGTTGCCCCACTGCGCGCCAAGTGGGACCATTTTGTCCCAGAAGTCGCCGGGGACCGAACTGTCGTAGACCAGCGTCATGAACACCCATCCCGTCTTGGGCGCAGACTGCGAATCTTTCACGATGATGTCGAACTGCGCCACATATCCCGGCCACACGCGTGGTGGCACCGGCGGCGGAGCGGGAACGGGCGCGGGGACGCTGAGGTACAGATCCCAAACCTGCGCCCCTTTCATCGCGTCCCACCAGTCGGACGGCTGCTTGGGGTCGTTCGAAGCGAACACCGCGGCCTTGACAACGATCGATCCCTCGTCGAACTGGGCATTGCCGGTTGTGATCTTCGGGGTCATCGCCGAGGCGCCCCACAGCTTTTGCAGCGAGTAGGCCGCCCGTTCGTCATAGTAGGTCAGGACATGGGTGTTGAACGTCGCCCGCAGGCCGGTACCAGGGAAAATGCCAGGGCCGAACTCGCCCGCCACATAGGTTCCGCGAATCGCCTCACGTTTACTGCCGAGCCAGGGTTCGGTGTACCAGCCTGCCTTGGCCGCATTCCAGGTGTCATAATGCATAGTCAACTGGCGGCCGTTCACCGAGACGGCTTCCTTCAAGGCGGCTGCGTAGGCAGGGGCGTTCTGCGTATTGATCTGGCCGTTGCCGATGGCCTTCTGCCACGGCGCGTTCGTCAGCTTGGGCAATGGTTGCTTCGGCCAGCCATGGTTGAGCGTGAACAGCGGTCCAGAGTAGACATTGCGCGGCGGCACGGCGCCATTGTTGGGCTGGAACGGCCTTGCTGACCGCAGGGCAGCGGCGCCCGCGGCGTTCAGTGCTGCCTCCGGCCGGTGGGTTGTCTGCGCTGCGGCATCTTGCGAGGCAGCAAGCCATCCGGGGATCAGAACGAGGGCAAGGGCGCCAGTCTTCGATTTCCTCATGATTTTCCCTTTGTTTTAGAGCGACATGGCCGAACACATCCAGGAATATTCCGACTCAGCAGTATTATCATGCTTAAAACAAACAAACAACCCCCCAAATGTGGCGGCCGCCAGTTCCGATAGTCCTGACGCGAACGACGTATGGGGTGGTGCGGCCAAGCCGTCGAGGGTGGATCCGCTTTTTGGGTGATCTTCCTTCAGTCGGCGTAACCTACCCGTCGGCGCGGAGCGAACGGTGTCATTTTGAAGATTATCTGGCGTAAGATTTTGAGAATTAATTGGCGTGGCCGAGATCCCGACCAAAGCACGAAGCCATGTCACAGCGTGCCTGTCCGGTTTTCCGTCCGGGAATCATTCTGTCCGGCTTGCCATTGAGATTCCGTGGTTCTCGTACATTCCGAGTGTGTTCGACACGTTACGGGTTACGCTCTGGCGGGTTGAGGCTGACGATGCGCAAGATGGCGTTCAAAAAACCCCGCAAGATAATTGTCAAAATGACGTAACTGCTCAACCCATACCTATTGCCACAAGTGACTGAAACACATAGATTTTATCGAAAGGCACGCTGTGTTGTCACAACAGTATAGAATTCATGATAGAGTAACGCTTATGGCTATAATATTTGTATCTTCTTCGTCG
>DATFZA010000190.1:0-9119 GCA_035314765.1 Bryobacteraceae bacterium | reverse complement strand
TTCATCCAGCAGTTCATCCTGGTGAATCGCCATCCAGCGTTTCTGTTCGTCAACCACGCGGCGGAGCGCGAAAGCATACAGATAGGCAAGCAATTCCCAACCCACTCTATCCGGCGTTCCAAGAGAGAGAACGAACTGCTCCTCAGCAGCGGAACTGTTTCCAATGGACACAGGGAAGGGCGTCTCGGGCCGCTGTTGCACCTTCACCCGCGGACAGAACGGCGTGGCAAAGAAGCTCCGCTGCAGCTTCGCCGCCGCTGCGGGAGCGCGGGTATTCGGTATACAACAGTTGATGTCTCTCGTCTGCCTCTGCCCAAGACCACGGCCGGAAGAATCCTGTTGGCGTTAACTAATCCTTTGGCGGGCGCGCGGCAAGCGCGCGCTTGATCCTTCCAATAGCTGTCCCAGGCGCTCCCAGCTGGTGTTCCCATATTCGGAGAACCCGCCAACCTTCCCTGCGCAAAGCCATAGTCACTTTCCGGTCCCGCCTCCGATTCCGCGCGATCTTGTGATCCCAGTAGCCCCTGTTGGAGGTTGGCGTCCGCTGGCAGGTTCCGCAACCATGCCAGAAACATCCGTCAACAAATACGACCAGTCGATGAAGCCTGAAGACAAAATCAGGTTTGCCGCAAACATCTATCGCGTTTAAGGTCCAACCCCGGATGCCCGCCCGCATCAACGACGCTCGAAGTCGCCATTCTGTGGACTTATTGCGGTTTGATCGAACCTTTGCCATCACCTGTGAGCGAACCTCAGGAGAGACGGAATCCAAGTCAGACCTCTTCGCCCGGTAACACCGTCGGAATAGTGCCCTCGATTTCGTTGAACCGCTGGGCGGAGAGTCGTTCCAGCCTTCTCGCCTGCGTCAGCAGCGTTCGCCTTAACCCTTTTGAGACCTCGCGCTCGCTGATAACTCGGGCCAATGCCGCAATGGTTGTTGCCCGCCTCGCGATGCGGATGTCCGGGTGCTTGCGTTGTTCATAGAGATCGTCGGGTATGATTCGGCGGCGAACGGACGGTGGTAGATCAATCGGACTCGCAGCGCTAATGTCGCCCTCGTTCAGGACGGCATGGAAGCTCGATTGACTGAGAATCAATTGGAAGACTGTGTATTCTGCCGAGTTCAGGATCGCCCTCGCCTCGGGGTCTCTGCTGTCCCGATCCTGCAGCCCCCAAAACGCCCAAACCTCAATCTCGGCAACTTCAAACGGATCCAACACGTTCATCGCCACAGCGTCCGTTCGCTGGTTCGTCAGGTGACGCCGGATGCGTGTTCGTAGCATCTCGTTTGTTTGACCTACGTAGATAGGTTCGGCGTCATCGTCGTAGAAGGCATAGACGCCCCATTTTGCGTTGCCGAGTTTCATTCCTTGAGTATTCGCCGGAGTGTTGAGGAATGCCCGGATTTGCTCTCGGATCGCCGCTACGTCCTGTGGAATTCCCTCGGGCACTAAGCCGCTATCTTAGCCCAGCTGGCGCTGGCAATTGGCGTCAACAGATGAGCGCTCAACCAGCGCACCACGGGGACAACAAGGCCATCTCCGAATAGATGATAAGCGTCATTGTACTTTTCGGGCAAGGGGTAGTCGTCCGGGACACCCATCAACCGCGCCGCTTCCCTTGGCGACAACAGCCGTGATCTGATCCGGTGGCCTTCGACAACCATGATCGTTTGGCGGCTCGATCCGCCAACCGGGGTTCGAAGGCACCCGGAAATTTGGTCAAACCGAATTTCTGCCCGCTGAGCGTTCACCCCGTCCGCCTTCAGACGGGTCCGTCTGTACACAGTGCCCACTATTCGTTTCCCTAGAAGTTGTGCCTTCCTCAACTTCTCCCGGTGGAGCGGTGACATCAAGTCTATGATGTGATCGGTTTGGGACTTGGTGTGCCAGTCCACTCCGGTTGGTTCTTCTTCGAGCAGATCGACGAAGGACTGAACTGGCTGGCCTGGCGCCGGAACGCTCCACCAGACCCAGGCATTCTGAAGCTGTTCCGGCAGACGCTGCACCGCGGATCGCAATGGTTTAGTGTGCCACGGCTCAGACGCACGAGGCTGCGTTAGGCTGGATGGAAGAACCGGCGCATGGCGGACCCCCACGAGGAAGAGGCGTGGGCGCGACTGTGGCAGGAATCGTACCGCATCGATGACGAGCCCACCGACTTGATACCCTTCGGTAACCATAGCATCGACAATAAGAGTGAAGTCCTTACCGCCATGCGAGGTGAGTGTACCGACCACGTTTTCGAGCACGATCAGTTGCGGCTGCCGACCGCCTCGCACCATCCCACGCATCAACTCCCAAAACGGTTTAAAAGTGCCGCTCCGACCGCCCTCGAGTCCGGCCCCGCTGCCCGCAAGCGATAAATCTTGGCACGGAAAAGAAGCCCAAACAAGGGTAGGTATCCCGGGAAGGTCATCCGGAGTCAGGTGGGCAACATCGCAGACCCGCAGTTCTCCCGCTCCGTGCCTCGCGCGATACGCCGTCGCTTTTTTCTCGCACCACTCGTTTGAGAATAGACATCTCCACTCGTCACCCAACCCGAGTCGAGCCATGCCACCCCCGGAGAAGAACTCGTACCATGTTGGGCTGGGTCGCTCCATTCCTTCAAATTTTAACTGTTCATTGAATCGCCTGTCCATCGCCCTGCACACCATATCGGCCAGTTTATGATCGCGCTTGGTTCTGAATGGTGCGAAATAAGACTACGAGTGAGTTTATCGCGAAGACCTAACGGCTTTAGCCTTTGCTCTCGCTCATGTCTGCGCTGAAGCCGAGTATGCATGTAGACAAGCGCCAAATGCGGCATACTGCGCGTAGGATCTTATCTCGGCGGCCGCGTCCACATCCAGTGTCGGCCGGGGGTCACCGGCTGCCTCGATGTCCCCCAGCAACGGCCGCAGAAGAGCGGCGCCGGCACGAGCTGTTTAATTTAAGAGATGAGTTGTTTAAGATTCGAATCGGGCATTCGCCTCCCGCAGCCGAAGGTGCAGCTCAGCCGCGGCAATCTTTCGTTCGCGAACCCGGCCATCCCGTAGAGCGTCTGCCAGCGCCAACAACTCGTAAAAGGTGGAGTCACGCAAAGCGGCAGCCGGCGCGGTTTTGTATAACGGCGCTAACGCGACCCCCCGCTGCTTGCCTTCCGGGAATGGCCAGACAGGGACCGGCTCCCTGGTCCGCGCGATTTTGCTGCGCAGCGGCCGGGCGCCATACGAGGTGGCGACCCCACGCGTCAGCTCCCCGCGTTCCGCTGGGAACACGTACTTCAACCCGTGCACCAGAAACTCTTCCAGGGAGACCAAATTCGGACGATGCCGCGATGCCGCGCCGTGGACCAATCGACTGGCCTCGGCCCGTTTCACACACGCGTGTACCTCGGAAGGGCTCATCACCAACTCCAAAGCCAGCTGAGAATACGATAAGCGGCGCGAGCCCGCTGCGACCAGCTTGAGCGCCATGTACACATCCTGCGGCTTCAATGCCATTACACCATTCTATATTCGCGATTCGCGAATAGCGAATAGCGAATGCCCAGCCCAACCCCAAGTCGTGGCTAGCTTGAGAGCTCAAAAGTCTCCTAGAGCTTTACCCCCCGCCATTTTCCTCAGCACCGAATCATACTGCTCCGTCACCGTCTCCCAGCTATATCGCTCCTTCACCCTAGCCATCGCCCGAGCGCCCAACTCGCCGCGCTCCACGTCGGACATCCCTATTACCAATTCCATTTTCTCCCCCAGCGTTTCCTGGGTAAACGCAATCCCCACTCCGCCCGCCACTTCCGCGTTCTCCAGCGTATCGAGATACAAAACCACCGCCCCGCGCCCCATCGCTTCAATCAGCGCCGGATGCGTCCCGCCCACCTCCGTTGCGTGAAGGTACGCGAAACAGTGTGACTGCAACTCGTGATATCCCTCGCCATAAATCGCCCCCGGCATCACAACACGCCCATCCCGCGTGTCCTTGATCTTCCCGATATAGTCATCCGCGTAAGGCGCGTCGCCAATCAGCGCCAGCTTCAACGGAGTATTCACGCGCTCAAACGCCTCCCGCACCAGCAACGCATTATTCTCGGGCTCCAGCCGGCTCACGTACAAAAAATAGCCGCCCGGCTCGAGACCCAACTCCGCTAACGTCGAAATACCCGCGACCTTTCCCAGCGCCGCGCCATACGGAATAAACACGGAATCCTTCCCGTACTCTGCCCGATAGTAAGCCTGAATCCGCGCTGCGTCCGTCACCATTACGGTTGGACAAAATGTCGACAGCCACTCGGAAAGCCGGTACCAAGCGCGCGCCAAGCGGTTCCATTTTTTCCGCTTGCGCTCCAGGCCGTCCACATTCAACGCCACCGGAATCCCCGACAGCCGCGCCAGCGGTGTGAAACAAGCATTGGCCGCATTACAGTAAAGACCCGCATCCGCGCGCCGAAAAATCAAATGCAAAGTGGAAAGAAACGTATGCGCCAAGGTATCGAGATACTTGTGCCGGATGGTCGGCAAATAAACCAAAGACACGCCCCGATAGTTCAAGACCGCGTAGCGCTCCCGGCAATACACCGTCACGCTATGCCCGCGCGCCGCCAACCGCGTCGACAGCTCTTCCGCGAACGTCTCAAAGCCACCGTAGCGGGCCGGAATACCGCGCGTCCCGAGGAGCGCGATGCGCATGGTCTTGCTTATTGCCGCACAGACGCGACCCGTGCGCGGCCCTTGGTCTTGGCCGGCTGGCTCACCGGTTCATAGTGGAACCAACTTGCCATATAATCGTCGTCCACGCATTTGCGGCTCATGATTTCGCGGCGTTTCGCCATCACCCGTTTCCAGTTCTTGGCCACATACCAAAACGCCTTCAACGACGAATGCTCCCGCACCAGGCAACAACCCAGCACCACCACGTCGCGCGTCGTGATCGCCAGCCAGTTCCGCCGGTATAGATCGCCAGTCATATTCTTTAGGCGCATCAGGAACCGGTTCTTCACCGAATGCATATTGATCACAGACGGCAGAGCCCTGCGGTTCCCCGGCAGGACGTTACGGACGTGATAACCGCGGGCGTGCGGCGTGTACATGCAGCGCCAGCCCAGCAGTTGGGCGCGCCAGGCCACGTCCGCGTCTTCGCGGTAAACAAAGAACTCTTCGTCGAAGAATTCCCCCTGGATCGCGACGTCTTCAATCATCGTCCGCCGGTACAGCGCCGCCGCCGCCGTCGCGCCAAAAACGTACTCATGGTGCAGGTAATGGCCGTTATCCACTTCCTGGCTACCTCGGTCCAAATGCCGCAGCATCGGGGTGAAGTAAATCCCTGTCGAATCCACCAGCGGCTTTTCCGGCAGGTCGAAGGTCGCCAGAATCGCCAGTAATTTTCCGCAGACCGTCCCGATTCTCTTATCCATCTGACCGGCGTCTACCAGGGATTGTATGAAGTTCGGTAGCAGCAGCACGTCCGGGTTGAGCGTCAACACCCAATCCCCGCGGCTCAACGAAATGGCTTGATTCTGCGCCGCGGCGAAACCGATATTCTCGTCGTTGTAAACAATCTGGCAACGGTCTTCAAACTGCTCCAGAATGTCCACCGTTCCGTCGTTGGAAGCATTATCGACAACAATGATCTCTTTGGCTGTGTATTTCTGCGCTAGTACTGATTCCAGGCATCGTTTGATAAAGCGGCCACTGTTGTAGGTGACGATTGTGACGGATACCCGTTCGTTATAGGCCATGTAAGTGGACGTTGCTCTCTTTTCGTGGGCTTTTTTTAGGTCCTTACCCTACTGCCTTGCTCAGAACCGGACAGACGTCCGGCGGTTGTACGCGACCTGAAACCATCGACTGCACGGCGAGGCGGATAACCCGCCCATAAACTTTGATTGCTTCAAAGCTCCGCTGCCGGAAAACACCGATTAAACCGCGGAGCGCGGAGCTCAGGATAACCGCAACACTCACTCCCCGGAATTCTCGCCTTCGAAAGTGTTTCGATGCATACCTTAGAAGGCTAGCATACCAATAAACCTCACGGCATCTCCAATTTAGGTTCTTGATGCTCTCGCCGCCGCGATGCGCCGCCACCACTTCCGGAACGTAGCGCGCCCGATATCCGGCATCGCTGGCGCGTTTGCAAAAATCCACGTCTTCGAACCAGATGGGATGGAATTCCGTATCCAGCCCGCCCAGCTTGCGCCACACTTCCCGGCGAAACAGCAGAAAGGCGCCCGCCGGCTGCTCCACCACACCACCTCGCTCCGGGTCAAAGCCCACGCAGCGATAGCGCCGGTTCACCGGATTGCCTGGCCACAGGCGATTGATCCCGAGCACCTCAAAAATCAAGGTGATCGGTCGCGGAAACGCCCGGAATGAGAACCCCTTCTGGAACACCCCCGAGCCATCCACCAGCTTGCCCGTCGCTAGATCGCTCCCCGCCTCGCACAGAGCTTCGATCGGAGTGAGCAGACTCACGTCCGGATTCAACACCAGCACGAACTCTGTGTCGAGCGCCGCAACTCCCTGATTCACCGCCCCGGCAAAACCCTCGTTGCTTCGGTTGGCCAACAGTTCGACAGCCGGGAATCGCCTCACTCGATCGCAAGTTCCATCGCCCGAAGCGTTATCGACCACCACCACACGCCCCCCGGACGGGCAGGACCGAAGACAGTCCTCGATCGTCTCCTCCGACCGGTATGTGACCACCACGATTCCGATCCTAGCCATTCATGTGAGCCAAAAATAGGTGCGCCAATAGAGATCGAACCCTGACGCCCGCTGCAGCGTACGGATCTCACCTTCGCTCTGCTTCAGCACGTCCAGTACCTTTCGCGGCCCGGTTTGCCTGCAAACCCGGAATTCTCTGAAGCCTTCGTATTTGCCCCAAAACCAACTCCAACCGGACCCATGCCGGATTGCCACAAACCCCCAAAGTAACTGTGCAATCAATACCTTCCAGCCGACACTGACAAGCCATCCAGCGGGGTAATGCTTGGCCACTAACATTACCTGATTGCGCGCTATGTTCCGCACAATCTCCGCGTGCCACCGTCCCAGTGTCGCGCTTCCGTGGTGATACGCCACAGCGCTCGGCACGTAGACGCCATTCTCATCCTGAATTGCACAACGCAATCCAAAGTCTACGTCCTCGAGATAGGAACCGAAACGCTCATCCAGCATACCGATCTGCCCGATCAGCGATTTTGCTATCAGCACGGCCGTGAAAGGAGCAAATTGAATAGTGCGCGGCTGGTCCCAGATTGCGCCATCGAGCCTTCCTGAGCCGCACCGCCACGCGCAACCACCCAGACAAACTGCGTCAAAGCTCCCATCCACGCGAGTTCTCTCTTGAGCGCTCAAAATCTTGCCCGTCGCAAAGCGCGCCCCGCCTTCTATCGCCCCTCGAACCAGTTCCGCCAGCCAATCCGGCCGCAACTCGACATCGTTGTTCAGTACTACCAGCCAATCTCCCCGGGCTTCTTCCATCCCGCGATTCACCGCCCGGCAAAATCCCGAATTCGTGCTTTGGCGCAGCACCCGCGCTCCGGCCGCTTCCGCCACTGCCGCGGAATCGTCCGTGCTGCCATTGTCCACCACTAAAATTTCATCCGGAACCAGAGTCTGCGCGCGTAGATCCGCCAGAACTTTTTTCAAAAATCTCGCCCCGTTATAGGCCGGAATTACTGCCGAGATCATTGCGAGATCATTCTGAGATCATGCCGAGAAGCGCTTTCGCAGCAGAAAGAGCAGATTGTGGATGCCGTCCCGCCACGGATTGAGCTTGATTTCCCCCAGACGCGACGAATACTGAATGGACAACTCGGCAAAGCGGATATGCTTTCGCTTCAAGGCTTCCACCTTGATTTCTTCGGAAAACGCCATCCCATCGGACTCCAGCCGCATGTCTTTCAGAATGGACCTGCGGAAGACCCACATCCCCGATTGCGAATCGCGCACCCAACGGAAAAACAGCAGCGACATGGCTAGAGACAGCGCCCAGTTGCCGAACTTGTGCTTGAAGCTCATAGCCTTGGCGTCGCGCACCGGAAACCTGCAGGCGTTCAGAAAGTCCACTTCCAGATGCAGGAATGCTTCCAGTAAGTACGATATGGCGTCGGGCGGGTAGCTATGGTCGCCATCCAAGGTGATAATGATATCCCCGGTCGCGCTCGCAAAGCCCCTCTTGTAAGCTCGCCCGTAGCCGCGAACCGGTTCCCGGATCACTTCTGCTCCGAGCGAGACCGCCACTTCGCCCGTCCGGTCAGTGGACCCGTTATCGACTACAATCACCTGATCTACAAACGACGGCATCCGGTGTAAGACCTTCTCGATGCCTTGCTCTTCGTTGAGACAAGGAATGATGACCGTGATCCGTTGCGATTTATACACTCCGTTGCGGTTACCATAATCTCATGAGTGCGCTAACGGTCCTTTTTCTGCTGGCCCTGTCGAATCCGGACCTCCAAAAAGTACACACTGTCTACCTGTTATCGATGTCCAACTCCATGGACCAATACCTGGCTAACCGGTTGACCAGCGAAGGGATTCTGCAAGTAGTCACCGACCCCGACAAGGCCGACGCCGTCTTGACCGACCGCTTAGGTCTAGGGTTCGAGGAGCGCCTCAAGCAACTCTACCCGCCTCCCGCTCCGCCCCCGTCGCCAGCCGACGAAAAAGACAAAGACAAGAAGAAAACCGACCTCGCCTCCGCCCTAAACTCCGACGAGGCCGTCCCGAAAATCGCGATGGGCTCCCGCCCGGCCAGAGGCAACTTCTTCCTGGTGGACCGCCGCACCAAGCAAGTAATCTGGTCCGTCTACAGCCCCTCCAAAGACACCTCCGCCCGTCAACTCAGCAACACCGCCACCCGTGTCGTAGAGCAGCTAAAGAGAGACCTAAACCCCAACCCCAGCCCTAAACCCTGAAGCCGGCTAGCGAAATCAGCTTAGGCCAAGGTGGTCAGCAAAGATCGGTGAAAATCGGGGGAAAATCGGTGTCATAGCCCTGGACTGCACCCACAAAGTGAGACAGCGAAAATGGGGACACTTTCCCAGCGAATGGGAGGAGACTGTCTCTATGCCGAATCGGATCTTTGGCGCGGACTTCAAAATGGCTGCGGTGGAACGGATACTCAAGGGCGAAAACT
>DATFZA010000189.1:0-2906 GCA_035314765.1 Bryobacteraceae bacterium | reverse complement strand
ACAGCCGGCCCCGCCGCCAACCGACCTCACCGAACCGGAACAGACCGCCGAACGGCGGAAGACGCTGGAAGACAAGTTCGCCCAATCGCCACGCATTAGCGTCGCTTTCAAAGTCGCGCCCGGCAACACTCCGGATTGGGATGCCGCTTCGCTATTGAGCAGCGTTCTCACCGGCGGTCAATCTTCGCGCCTGTATCAGACGCTGGTGAAGGACCAAGAAGCGGCGATCAGTGTGTCTTCTTATGTTGAGGAATCGCGCGGCCCATCGCTATTTATTCTCACAATCACTGCCCGGCCTGGCAAAGACCTCGGCGAGATCGAGAAACTGGTATACGCCGAAATCAGCCGGCTGCAAAACGAACCGATCGCCGATTGGGAACTGGAAAAAGTGCGCATGCTGTCGAAGCGCCGGAACGCGCAGCACCTCGAAGGAACCCAGTTTCGGGCCGCATTGATTGGCCAGCTTGCCGTGTACTATGGCGACCCGAACCTCATTAATACACGCTTCGCCAAGGTGCAGAGCGTCAGCAAGGATGACCTTCAGCGCGTGGCGAAGCAATATTTGAACGCCAGCCAGCGCACCGTCGTCGTGACTTTGCCCAAGGCGGGAGACACGAAATGAGGATTGCGGTTATTCTAGCCGCCGCGGCTTCCCTCTGCGCCCAGAGCAAAGTCGAGCGCAAAGGACTCGCGCCCGTTTCCCACGAGGTTCTGCGCGTCCAGCTTCCCAAAGCCGCCGAATTCAAGCTGGACAACGGCCTCACGGTGCTGGTGATGGAAGACCACAAACTGCCGGTGGTTACCATGCGCCTGATCATCCAGGGCGCGGGCGCGTTGAACGACCCACCAGAGGTTCCGGGCTTGGCATTGTTTACGGCAACCATGCTGCGCGAAGGGACTGCAACCCGCACCAGTAAACAGATCGCGGAAGAGAGCGATCGCCTGGGCGCCACCATCGCCGCGGCTGCGCCCTGGGCGTACGACAGCGTGACCGTAACCATGTCCGGCCTGAGCGATAATCTCACCGGCTGGCTCGCGTTGGGCGCGGACGTTCTGCTCCATCCGGTCTTCCCCGAGAGCGAGCTGAACAAGCTCAAGCAGCGTCAAAAGGCCCAGCTCCAACAGAACCGCTCTTCGTCGAATTTCCTCCTTGGCGAGCGCTGGAACAAAGCGATTTATGGCGATCATCCGGCTTCGGTAACCGCACCCACTACGCAATCCATCGACGCGATCACTCCTGACATGCTCAAGCAATTTCATGCCGCGCGTTATGCCCCGCAGAATGCGATTCTCGGCGTGGCCGGCGATGTGAAACCCGCGGAGCTGCGCGCGTTGCTGAGCAAGGTTCTGATATGGAAGTCGAATTCCTTTGCTGTCCCGGAAACGCCGCAAACCAAGCCTGTGGAAGGCCGCAAGATATACCTGGTGGACCGGCCAGGAGCGGTTCAAACCGACGTCTACCTCGGCAACATCGCCGTGCGGCGCACCGATCCGGATTACGTACCACTGATGGTGGTGAATCAGGTGCTGGGCGGCGCGTCGTCGTCCCGGCTTTTCGTCAATCTGCGCGAGGAACACGGCTACACCTATGGCGCATACAGCTTTCTGGTGGCGCGCAAGTATGCCGGGCCATGGATTGGGCTGGCCAACATGCGGACGGACGCGACGGAAGGCGCGATGACGGAATTTTTGAAAGAGATCGATCGCATTCGCGGCCAGCCAGTATCGGAGAGCGAATTGGAGGAGCACAAGCGCGCGGTGGTGGCCGGCTTCGCGCTATCGCTCGAAGATCCCGACGAACTGCTGGATTTTGCCATTACACAAAAGATGTATGGGTTCCCCGCCGACTACTGGGACACCTATCCGGCGAAGATTTCCGCAGTCACGGCCGAACAGGTCGCGCGCGTGGCGAAGAAGTACCTGCAGCCGGAGAATCTGCAGATTGTGGCGGTGGGCGATGCGGCCAAGGTGAAGCCTGTCCTCGACAAACTCGGAACGGTAACCCTTTTCGATACGGCGGGAAACCGGAAGTAAAGTGCAGCGTCGGACCGCCACCACACCGCCTCCAGACGAAATATAAGCTAAACGCCTTACTCGATCCCCGCAAGCAAGCGGGTTGACAGCCGCGCAAATTCCTAGTAGTCCTGGGACGTGCCCGAACATAACGACGACCGCCTGGAGGCGCTGTCTGAAGCGCTTGCCAGACTGGTGCGCAATCAACGGCAGATTGACGCACGACTGCTTCGCATCGAAGCCGCGCTTCAATTGGAGCCGCCCGTGGCGGAACCGGCTAGCCCTGCCCCGCCGCCTGTGCCGGTAAGCCCACTACCGCAAATGCAGGTGCCTACTGCCCCGCTACCAGCGCCGCCTTTGGCCGAACCGGCCCGGCCTGCGCCCGTGGCCGCGCGGCAAGGCTCCGGTTTCGAGACGCAGTTCGGTCTCACTATCCTCAACCGCCTGGGCGTGCTGACGCTGGTGCTCGCGGCCAGCTTCGGCTTCAAATGGGCGGTGGACAACAACTGGATTGGTCCTGCTGGACGCGTCGCCATCGGCGTGCTCGCCGGCCTGGCGGCCTTGGCCGTCGCGGACTATCTCTGGCGCAAGGGCCAGCGGACGTTTGCGCAAGGCCTGACGGCGTTGGGCGTCGCGATCTTGTACTTGAGCATCTTCGCAGCGGCCGTGTACTACAAGCTGATCCCGTTCCAGTTTGCCTACATCTGCATGCTGAGTGTGACTGTGCTGGCGTGCGCGCTAGCGTTACGCTATGAGTCGATTGCCATCGCCGCAATCGGCCTGGCGGGCGGATATCTCACGCCGCTTCTCTTGAACACCGGAGAGAACCGTCCTTTGGCGCTGTTCTCTTTTCTGACGCTGCTGAACCTCGGCTCGCTGGCTTTGGTGCGTTC
>DATFZA010000188.1:0-4037 GCA_035314765.1 Bryobacteraceae bacterium | reverse complement strand
GGCGATGGTTTAATCTGCATGCTGATGCTCAGGCTCGGGTTGATGCCCGGCCTCGGGTTGATGCTCACGATGCGTGCATCCCTCAAACTCGGCGACGTAAGTGTTGCCGTGGTAGCCTAACTCGTCCACCAGACCTTCCTTGGTGGAATAGTATGCGTCAATCGTTAAGTTCTTGATGGTCTGAAACAGCGGGCTATCCACAAAGACGGTGGTTTGCCATCCTTCAGGCATTTGGAGAAAGTTCTGGCTACGCAAAGCGGCCAGACCTTGCTCCAGCGTCCAATGCAACCCGGAATCGCCGCTCGCTACGCGATCGATGTAGAGATGTGCTCCTACGTCAGAGGCGCCCGGAGTATCGGTGCGGGGGATGACGATGTCGACAAGGCGCGCCAGGATCCGCAGGTCTTCATTCGGAAAGGCCGGCTCCGCCGCCGCCGGCCTGGCTGCGGCGATGGCCGCGATCGTCACCAACGCCTGTCTCCGATTAATCCCCTTGGGGCCGATCATCATAAAATGCGCAGGTCCCTTCCCGTCATTTCTTTCGGTTGTTTTTCCCCCAAATAGCCGAGAATTGTCGGCGAAATGTCCTGCAATGCCCCGCCCTGCCGTAGCTTCGAGGTGTTCTCGTCCACCAGAATGAACGGCACCGGATTGGTGGTGTGGTAGGTGTGCGGTCCTTTGGTAATCGGGTCGATCATCGTTTCGGCATTGCCGTGATCGGCGGTGATCATCCACGCTCCGCCGTGGCGTTTGAGGGCGGCATAGATTTGGCCCAGACAACCATCCACTGTTTCCACGGCGCGAACCGTCGGCTCCATTTTGCCGGAGTGTCCGACCATATCGGCGTTGGCGAAGTTCATAATGATCACATCAAATCCGCCCCCGTCTATGTTCTTTACGATGACGTCAGTGATTCCTTGCGCGCTCATCTCCGGCATCAGATCGTAGGTCGCCACTTTCGGCGACGGCACCAGCTCCCGGCTTTCGCCTGGATATGGCTTTTCGTTGCCGCCGTTGAAAAAATACGTCACGTGCGCGTATTTCTCGGTTTCGGCGCAGCGCAGATTCTTCCACTGGAGTTGCGCCATCACATCCGCCAGGATGTTGTTGGGATGCTCACGCGCCAGCACGAACGGCCGCGTGAACTTGCTGTCGTATTCGGTCATGGTGGTAAAGTGCAGGTTCTTGGGCGCGCCGGGGCGCTCGGTCAGCGCCATGCTCATCTCGCGTCCGCGGTCCGCCCGGTAGTTGAAGAAGATGCAGGCGTCGTCGTCGCGAATCAGCCCCACCGGTTGATCGGCGGAATCGACAATGGTCACGGGCTCAATGAACTCGTCGGTGATGCCCCGCTCGTAGGAGCGCTTGGCGGCCGCCACGGGATCGGCCGACCTCTCCCCCGCGCCATGCACCATCGCGTTGAAAGCTCGCTCAATCCGCTCCCAGCGCTTATCGCGGTCCATGGCGTAATAACGGCCGGACACGCTGGCGATTTTGCCCACGCCGATGGTCCGCAGCTCCTTTTGCACCTGTTCGAGAAACCCGGCGCCGCTCTCCGGCGGCGTGTCGCGGCCATCCATGAAACAATGCAGAAACACCTGCTCGACACGCTGCTGCCGTGCCATTCTCAAGAGCGCATAGCAATGCGTTAGTAGCGAATGCACGCCGCCGTCGCTGCACAATCCCATAATGTGCAGGCGGTGCGTGCGGGCGTGTTGCATAGACTCGAGTAGCACGGGATTGTCGAAAAATTCGCCCGAAGCGATCATCAGGTCGAGGCGCGTAACATCCATTTGGACGATACGCCCGGCGCCTATGTTGAGATGGCCCACTTCGCTGTTGCCCATCTGTCCCTCGGGCAGTCCAACAGATGGGCCTGAGGTCTTGATTAGCGTGCTGGGAAACTCCTTCAGCAACGCATCGTAAGTTGGTTTGCGCGCCGCGGCGATGGCGTTGCCTTCCGTAGCTGCCGAGTAACCCCAGCCATCGAGAATCGTCAAGATCAGCGGCTTCTTCAGGCCCTTCATGCCTGATGAATCACCTTTCGCCCGAGGAATTGCGCACTCCGGCCGAGTTCTTCCTCAATCCGCAGAAGTTGATTGTATTTGGCGATCCGGTCCGTTCGGCTGAGCGAACCCGACTTGATCTGGCCGGCGCGGGTAGCCACGGTAAAATCCGCCATAAACGTATCTTCGGTTTCGCCCGAACGATGGGAAACCACCGACGTGTAACCCGCATTGGACGCCATCTGCATGGTATCGAGGGTTTCCGTGACCGTGCCAATTTGATTGAGTTTGATCAAGATCGAATTGGCAACTTTCTTTTCGATGCCTTGGGCCAGGCGCTCCGTATTGGTGACGAACACGTCGTCGCCCACCAACTGGATCTTTTTGCCCAGCGCCTCTGTCAGGCCTATCCAGCCGTCCCAATCGTCCTCGGCCATGCCATCTTCTAACGACACAATCGGATACTTCTCCACCCACTTGGCATAGAACTCAACCATCTGCGCCGGAGTGCGTTCACTCTTGTCGGACTTCTTGAAAACGTATTTGCCGGAAGCTTTGTCGTAAAACTCACTCGCTGCCGGGTCGAGGGCGATCCCCACTTGACCGCCAGGTTGGTAGCCGGCTTGCTGGATGGCTTCGATAACCACTTCGATCGCTTCCTCGTTGGACTTCAGATTCGGCGCGAAGCCTCCCTCGTCACCCACCGCCGTCGAGTACCCGCGCTTCTTCAACACGCCTTTCAAAGTGTGGAAAATCTCCGCTCCCATGCGCAGCGCTTCAGCGAAGGTCGGCGCGCCATAAGGCATGATCATGAATTCCTGTGGGTCTACTGAGTTGTCGGCGTGGACACCGCCGTTCACGATGTTCATCATCGGAACCGGCAACAAATTCGCGCCCACGCCGCCCAGGTAGCGATACAGCGGGACCATCAGCGACTGCGCGGCCGCACGGGCCGCCGCCATCGAGACGGCAAGAATCGCGTTCGCGCCTAGATTGGCCTTGTTGGGCGACCCGTCCAGCTCGATCATTTTCCGATCCAGCCCACCCTGGTCTTCCACTTCCATTCCTTCCACGGCAGGCGCGATTTTCTTTCCGATATTCGCCACCGCCTTCTGCGTTCCCTTGCCGAGATAGCGCTTCTTGTCGTTGTCTCGAAGCTCAACGGCTTCGTGTTCTCCCGTAGAAGCGCCCGAGGGCACGGCAGCCCGGCCAGCGGTTCCATCGGCCAGGTGCACTTCGGCTTCGACGGTCGGATTCCCACGCGAGTCGAGGATCTCTCGGCCGTTAACTTTCACGATTTCCATATACCTCCAGAGTACCGTGCGACTCCCGCGGCGGGAAGCGGCTTTTGGACGAAAGACGAGGGGGTAGGCCGCTCCGAATGGAGCAGCGTTCAGGCTAGAAATGGAATGAGCTTGAACTGAGAGGTAGTTGGTCCGTCGCCCACTAAGCAGATGAGCTTTCTGCGGAGTCTGGATCAGGCAAGTTCCAAATGGAGCAGCGGTTGGGCTTCAAATGGAAAGCCCGGGTAGCAGCCCGGGCGATCCCTTACGAAGCAGAAAGGAGGATCAGACAATGATTCTCATCGTGAGACTCGTGATGCGTTACTTCACGATCAAAGTTAAGATCAGCCGCTCTCGAAGAGACGCTAATCTCACTTCGGGATTGGGGCGCCACCCAGCTTCCCAATCCTCTTATGATCATAAAGCGTTTCCCTCCCCGAAGCAATACCCTACAAAATCTCGCCGATAGATCGGCTGGCGGTATGCACGCCACCAAGCCAGGTGGAGGCCGGGCGATCCGATACGAAACTCTCGACCCCGCACTACTGGCAGGCTGAGACGGTTTGGTTCCCGGCCGGCCCGACGGTGTTAAAAACGTTGACGCTTACTGTACCCCTTACTGTACCCGATGATGCGCTCGAATCCAGGGTTAGGTCGTAAGGAATGGTCAACGCAAACGCTCCGCCCGCTGCGATCGAAACGGGGTCGGCATAGTACGCCGCGGCAATGCCGCTCAAGTCCGTTTGGACGC
>DATFZA010000187.1:0-8682 GCA_035314765.1 Bryobacteraceae bacterium | reverse complement strand
GTCCGGCGCCGCGCCGGCCAACCCGGTGATCAACGATTCGCCTCCTCCCGCCAAAGCATGGGCATTGCATAGTATCCAGTTGCCGTTTTGCCTCCGGAACATGGGGACATTCCCATAGCGGACCGGGGACATCCGGAAGCGGACGGGGACATTCCCAAGGCAGACGGGAACACTCGCAAAGCGACGGGGAAACTCGCACAGCGACGGGGAAACTCGCAAAGCAGACCGGGACATTCCGGAAGCGGACGGGGACATTCCGGACCATCGTTCGGGATCCCTCTCCCTCAGTTACTGTAGGATTGTCCCCTGGCGCCTTCCCGTAATGCGCAGACCAGGCGCTCGTCCGCCATGGTATAGAATCTACTCCAGTTGCCACGGGAGGTTTCCAAATGCGTCCTCGACTGACTCTCGCCATCGCCTTGCTCGCCATCGCGGCTCCGAGTCAGACCACTCACCAGATTCCACGAACGCCAGACGGTCATCCCGATCTCCAGGGCATCTGGACCAACGCGACGCTAACGCGGCTCGAACGCCCCGACGACCTTGGCGGCAAGCCGACCCTCAGCGACGCCGAGGCGCGCGAATACGAGAAGAAGGACGCTGAAGTCAACACGCTCGATGGCAGCGTCGACAATAACTTCAACCGGGTTACGGGAGGCCCCGGCGTCGGCGCATACAACAATTTGTTTGTCGACCGCGGCTCGGAACTCGCCCGAGTGGATGGCGTGAAGCGGACCTCCCTCATCGTCGATCCGCCGGACGGAAAGATCCCGCCCATCACTGAAGCCGCCAAGCAGCGCAACGCCGCCATGATGCGCGGTTACACCCGCTTTGACAGCGTCAAAGACCGGCCGTTGAGCGAGCGCTGCATCATCGGATTTGGCTCGACATCCGGACCGCCCATGCTTCCCGTGCTGTACAACAACAATTACCAGATTGTGCAGACGCCTGAAGCGGTGATGATTTTGGTTGAGATGGTTCACGATGCTCGCGTGATCCGGATGCACGGAACCCATGCTCCTCCAAACGTCCGGCTGCTGCTCGGCGACTCGATTGGCCGCTGGGATGGCGACACCCTGGTCGTCGACACCACCAACTTCACGGCCAAAACCAGATTCCGAGGGTCCTCGGAGAACCTCCACGTCATCGAGCGCTTCCGGCGCGCAGATAACCATACCATCCTGTATCGGGCCACCATTGACGACCCTTCTACTTTTACCAAACAATGGACATTGGAGTATCCATTCGTAGCCACGGCTGGTCCGGTTTACGAATACGCGTGCCACGAAGGAAACTACGCCATGAGCGACATCCTCGGCGGAGCGCGCAAACTGGAATCGGAAGCGGAAAAGAAATAGAACCGCAAGGCCCGAGTCTGTATTACCAGGGGGGCCGACGCCTCGATCGGCGCCTCGTCGGAGCCGGACCCCCCTGGTCCGGCTCCGGCACTATAAAATCGGTGTAGGAGTCCTTGATGGCGGCCACACCCACTCGCCTGATCACCTTCGTGGAGTTTGAGCAACTCCCGGATCCGAAAGAAGGCCGCTATGAGCTTGCTCACGGAGGTCTGGTTTCGGCGCCGCCACCAAAGTGGAAACATTTCGCCATGCAGAGCCGGCTTCGCGGCCTGCTGGCCACCGCCGCTGAAGGATCGGGAATAGTCGTGGAAACAGAGTTTGGGTTCCGGGCTCTGGAGAATGATTTCCGCGTGGCGGACGTGGCCCTTGTTTCGAAAGCACGTTGGGAAGCCGTCAACCCCGACGGCTATTTTCGAGGCTCACCCGACTTGGTGATTGAAGTTCTCTCCCCCTCCAACACTGCGGCTGAACTTCTCGACAAAGAATCCTTGTGTCTGGAGAATGGCTGCCGCGAGTTCTGGGTAGTGGACATGGACCGGCGCCAGGTCAAAGTATCGACACCCGATGGGCACACGGTCGCATACCGCTCCGGCCAGTCGATTCCCTTATATTTCGCCGCCGGCGCTAAACTCGTCTTGGACGCCGTCTTCGGCTAACCAGATCCAGGTTCAAGCGGCTGTAGAGCGATGCCATAGACCCCGTGGGGCCCCCGGTCGCCCCAAGCGCTGTTGCAGTTGAGTTGAGGGTTGTTCGGCCAGGTCCTGCTGAGAGACCTTGTGGGGCCGACCCCTTGGTCGCCCCAAGCGCAGTTGCCGTTGAGCGCGTGTTCCGCCAAGTCCTGCTGAGACAAGGCCGCCGGCAGGATTGATAAGAAAACCCGCGAGACCGCTCTTGCGATGCGCGGGACTCCGGACGACACATACGAAGGCATACGCTCGCATCCGCTTACGCCCCGTCGATCCACTTGTATTTTGCTGCCAGCGCTAAGCTTGTGTCGCAGGCCCTGTTCAGCTCACTAGATCAAATCGATTTGCCTGCCGATTCCGATATTCGAGCGGATCAGCCGCGTGTTTGCTGGCGGCGCGGGCAGAGATAACACACCACCCGGGGATGATTGATAAGAAAACCGGCGAGACCGGTCTTTCGGTGTGTGGGTCTAGCAGCCGTGAGACACAGCCCAGCGCGAGCGCGCCCCTGTGCGCCTGCGGCGGCTAGGCGGTCTTGCGTTTCGGGGTCTCTTTGGCCTGAGCGTCCAAATAGACGGCCACTTCATGCGCAGTACTAAATTTGGTACCAAGCTTCTGGTTCAGGCCCTCGACCAGAATCTTTTCCAGTTTCGCAATGGCATCGCCCCGTTTTATCGCGGTATCCATGTTATTAGAGTGGTGTCGGTTCGGATTAATTCTAACATTTAGATCGGCAAAATTGCAATTTGGTTGCACATCTTGCCTTGGTTCGTACTAGAAAATTTTGCGTAAGGTACTAGCCGGATCAGGCCGTCTGGCCCTGGCGCGGGGATGTCACTGGGCCCTCACTGCGATCCATTTCTAAACGACAAGAAGCATAGCAAATGTTTTGGGCTCAAGAACTTGAGCATCATCTACCCGTTGAAAATTCGAGCCGGAATCCCCCTGACACCATCGGCAACAACAGGCATACCCAGGTTACATTTCTAGGGTTATTCCGATCCTGCGAGACCTCTCTGTTCGGACCGCTCAAGCAGTTCGGCCAAGTACTGCTTCCAGAAAACCGGCCAACTGTGAGTACCATGGCCATGCGTTTCCGGAGTGGCGGGCATCACTGCATATTTGACGGTCGGAAGCTTTGCAGCCTCGCTCTGGAAGATCCCCAGCTCCGGCGGATTCACGGGATCGTCCGCGAAGTTGACCGCGTAAACCGCGGCCTTGAGCCTCGCAAGGTCCGGGCGTGGATCGTAATCCCAGGAGGATTCCACTGCGTAGACATAATCCTCGGCATCGGGAATCTTGCGCTTGGGATCGAGGATCACTTCTTCGTAGTAGCGCCCGGCCGCTTCCCTCGTGTCGCCGAGCTTTTGTAGTTCGAGGATATTTGACGTCATCAAACGCTGAACCAACTGCGCGTTCGCGACGCCGTGCGTCGCGTCGTCGCGGACCATATCCGCCACCCCGCGCCGCCACAGATAATTTCGGCCGGTAATGGGATACGGCGCGCATGCCAGCGGCATCAGAGCGTCCATGAAATCGGGATAAGCGCCGCCCCACATCCAGGCATGCATGCACCCCATCGACGTGCCGATAATCAACCGCAGATGATTGACTCCCAGCCCTTCTGTCAACAGGCGGTGTTGGGCCGCCAGCATATCCTTGTACCCGTATTTAGGGAAATCGCCCCGCAAGCCGTCGCTCGGTTTCGTGGACTTGCCGTGGCCGAGGTTGTCCGGCAGGATGAGGAAGTGCGTGCGCGCGTCCAGTAACTGGCCCGGCCCAAACAACTCGCCCGCGAAATGTTCGGACAAGAATGCCGAGCCGGAGCCTCCCGTTCCATGCAGGATCAGCACCGCATTTCGCACCACGCCGGCCGCGTCCTTCACCGGCTCTCCCAGAGTTGCGTAGTGAAGGCGCACATCTTTGAGCGCCGCCCCATTCTGGAATCGGAATTCCGGCAATATGAAATCGGACTCCCTCGGCTTGATCTCCTGAGCTGGGGCGAGCGTGCACAGCAGAACGGTCAAGACAAATCGCATCCAATAATGCTACCCTAACAGCATCCCAACCCAACTTCGCTTCTGCCGGAGGGTTGTTCAGGAGAACGTTCAGGAGATCACTCATGAGAATCGTCCTTGCCACCGCGCTGGCGGCAATTGTTTCGGGCGGCGTCTTTGCCGCGAACACGTCGGGAACCAACCCGCCCAATTTTTCTAAGGACGTCGCGCCGATTTTGTATAAGCGCTGTCTGGAATGTCACCGGCCGGGAGAAGCGGCCCCGATGGCGCTGCGCACTTATCAGGAAGTTCGCCCTTGGGCCAAGGCCATTAAGGCCGCGGTGCTGAGCCGCACCATGCCGCCGTGGTTTGCCGATCCGAAGGTGGATCATTTTCTCAACGACCGCCGCCTGAGCGATGACGAACTCGCGACGGTTTCAAAGTGGGTCGATGCCGGCGCGCCAGAGGGTAATTCCGCGGACATGCCGAAGCTTCCCGGCTACGTGGACGGATGGGTAATCGGCCAACCAGACAAGGTGATCAGTACCGGCAAGAAGTTTACGATTCCCGCCGAAGGCGTGATTCCTTATCAGTACTTCAAAGTGGATCCAGGCTTCACCGAAGACACCTGGATACAGGCCGCCGAAGTGAAGCCATCGCAGCGCTCGCAGGTTCACCACATTCTCGTGTTCGTGCTGGAAGCCGGCAAGCGGAAGATGAAGGGCCAAGGCGAGCAGTTTCAGGATATGCTGATCGGCTATGCGCCTGGCGTTCCAAGCATCACCTGGGATCCCAACACGGCGTTTCTGGTGAAAGCGGGCTCGCAATTGATGTTCCAGGTTCACTACACGGTGAACGGCAAAGAGGCCGTGGATGAGTCCGTCCTGGGGTTGAAATTCCGCAAAGACAAACCGGAGTTTCGTGCGGTTACCGGCTCGGCCGTCCAGTTGCATTTGGACATCCCTCCCGGGGATCCAAGTTACGAAACTAAAGGTACCTACGAATTCAAGAGCGATATCACCATGGTCGACATGACGCCCCACATGCACCTGCGCGGCAAGGCGTTCAAGTATGTGCTAACGTATCCGGACGGCCGCAGCGAAGAGTTGCTCAACGTCCCGCACTACGATTTCAGCTGGCAGTTGAGCTACATCCTGGCCGAACCGCGCAAGATTCCAGCAGGCTCCAAGCTGGAATGTACTGCCTGGTACGACAATTCGCCCAACAACAAGTACAATCCCGATCCGACGCAGACTGTTCACTGGGGCGACCAGACGTTTGAAGAAATGATGATCGGATTCTTCAACTACACGATTCCGGTGGATCAACCGCTGCCCGGCGCAACCGCCGGCCAGTAGTCTTCGCGCAGTCGCGGCTCCGTAAACAAGACCTCAATTCGGAGCCGCGCATCAGCAATCGGACCAGGTTTTGAGCCGGCCGCCTAACCGCGAACGTAAGTAAGGGGATCGGCGCTTGTTCCGTGTAAACTTCTTACATGACTCCCAGCCTTCTCACGCCGGAACGGGCGCGCTTCCGTAGCGATCGAACTCTGCGGTTCACTGAATCCGTGATTCGGGAAATGTCCCGCCTGGCCACCGAGCAGGGAGCGGTCAATCTGGCGCAAGGATTTCCGGATTTCAGCGCCCCGGCGGAGGTCAAGCAGGCCGCCTGCGACGCCATCAACGGCGACATAAATCAGTATCCAATTACCTGGGGACTGAAGCTATTTCGTAATGCTATTGCCGAAAAGACCCGCCACTGGTACAACCTCGATTACGATCCCGAGCGAGAAATCACCGTCTGCTGCGGAGCAACGGAAGGCATTATCGCCGCCTTGCTGGCCTTAACCAATCCCGGCGACGAAATGATCGTCTTCGAGCCTTACTACGAGAACTATTGGCCCGATAGCCTGCTGTGCCAGATAGAGCGCAAAACCGTATCTTTGCGCCCTCCGGATTGGACGTTCGATCCAGCCGAATTGCGGGCTGCGTTTTCTCCGCGCACCAAAGCGGTAATCGTTAATTCTCCGAACAATCCCACTGGAAAAGTTTTCTCGCGGGAAGAGTTGCAGGCCATCGCTAGCCTTTGCCAGGAATTCGACGCGCTCGCCATCACCGATGAGATCTACGAGCACATTCTCTACGATGGCGCCCGGCATATTCCAATCGCGACTTTGCCTGGCATGCGCGAGCGTAGCGTGATCGTCAACGCCATGAGCAAGACCTATGCGGTCACCGGCTGGCGCGTAGGCTGGGTGCTGGCGCCGCCCGATTTGTCGGATTCCATTCGCAAAGTGCACGATTTTCTCACCGTGGCGGCCGCCGCGCCTTTGCAGCAGGCGGGCGTGTATGCTTTGGGGATGCCTGCCGCCTACTACGCCCAGTTGGCGGAAGAATATTCGGAGCGCCGCGCCGTGCTGATGGACTCGCTGACGCGCGCGGGATTTCGCTGCTTTGAGCCCAAAGGCGCTTACTATATTCTGGCCGATGGGCGGCAATTCGGATTCGCGGACGATTTCAAACTAGCGCAACACTTGCTGGAACACGTGGGAGTGGCGGCGGTGCCCGGCTCCAGTTTTTTCTCCAACGCCGCGGACGGCGCCAATATCGTGCGATTTTGCTTTTGCAAAAAACTGGAGACGTTGCGCGAAGCCGGCGACCGCCTGCTGGGTACTGGGCTACTTTGAACTGAGCCGCCTGTGAAACAATGCCAGAGTGCGATATCTCTTATCACTGGACGAAGGAACCACAAGCGCGCGCGCGGCGCTCTATGACGAACAGGGGCTGCGAACAGCGATGGAATCGGAGCCGCTGGTCTGCCGCTATCCGCAGCCGGGTTGGGTAGAGCAGGACGCGGACGAAATCTGGCACTCTCAGCTAGACGCCACGCGCCGTACCCTCGCAGCCGGCAAGGTTAAGGCCGGCGCGATAGCGGCGCTAGGCATCACCAACCAGCGCGAGACCACCATCGTTTGGGAACGGAAAACCGGACGGCCGGTAGCGCCCGCCATCGTGTGGCAGTGCCGCAGAACCGCCGAGCGCTGCGCCCAGCTCGCGCAATCGGCCGAAGCGGAATCCATCACGCGCAAGACGGGGCTGGTGGTGGATGCCTATTTTTCCGGCAGCAAGATTGAATGGATTCTCGATCATGCGGCCGACGCGCGCAGCCAGGCGGCGGACGGCGAATTACTCTTCGGTACCGTCGACACCTGGCTCATCTGGAAGCTGACCAACGGCGCGGTCCACGTGACGGATGTTTCCAACGCTTCCCGCACCATGCTCATGAACTTGTCGACCGGCAATTGGGATTACGAACTCCTCAGCGTTTTTGGGGTCCCGCGTGCGATGCTGCCGGAGATTGTTCCCTCCAGCAAGGTGGTGGGCGCGACAGCGGGCGAACATTTCGGCGCCGAGATTCCCATCGCGGGAATTGCCGGAGACCAGCAAGCCGCGCTTTTCGGCCAGGCCTGTTTCCGGCCAGGTTACTCCAAGAACACTTATGGCACGGGATGTTTCGCCTTGATGCATACCGGAACCAGCCAGCCTTTGTCGAAAAACAAACTGCTAGCCACGCGGGCGGCGTCGATCGACGAACACCCGCAATTTGCCATTGAGGGCAGCATCTTCATCGCCGGAGCGGCGGTGCAGTGGCTGCGCGATCAAATGGGTGTGCTGTCGAGTGCCGCCGCCAGTGACGCCATGGCCCAATCAGTGCCGGACACGGGCGGTGTTTACATTGTGCCGGCATTTGTCGGCTTGGGATCGCCGCACTGGGATTCATCCGCGAGGGGCATGATTTCCGGTTTGACCTTGGGAACCACCAAAGCCCACCTGGTGCGAGCCACGCTCGAAAGCATCGCCTATCAGGTGCGCGAGTTAGTGGAGGCCATGGAAGCCGACAGCGGCCAGGAACTGCGGGAGCTGCGCGTGGATGGCGGCGCTTCCGGGAACGATTTTCTGATGCAGTTTCAGGCCGATATTCTCGGAAGGCGGATCGTGCGGCCGTCCGACGTGGAGACCACCGCGTTAGGCGCGGCCTATCTTGCCGGTCTGGCCACCGGGTACTTTTCCGGCCTTGACGAGTTGGAAAAATTCTGGCGCGCCGAGCGGGTATATGAACCCAAAATGGACGAGGCAAAGCGCGGCGAACTGTATGCGGGTTGGAAGAAAGCGGTGGCGCGGTGCAGGTTTACTTGAAGCAGTTACCAACTAGTCGCGCCAGGCCGCTCATTTTGCGACAGACATCTGCAACATGCCAAGCCCTTTGTTTACGGGTGACCTTCAGAGAAAAATGGCGGGCTTTCTTTAGCCTTCCCCCGCAAGTTGGTCGTCGCCGAAACCCGCCTCGTTCTGGAAGAAATGCGGGCGGCGATTCGCGCAGCGCGGGCCTGGGGAACTTGTCAGCAGGACCGCCCGGTGATCCGGGCAATCGAAGCGATGGCCTGTGTATCGGTGAAAGCAGCGTCGTCGAGCGTGAGACCGAGCTTGCGCCAATGCCGGGTCAGAACGAAGGAGAGTTCATCGCCTTGCAAGGACCGATAGTGATGGGCGAAACCGACGCGGCTGTAAAGCTGTGGATAGCGGGATAAGCGCTTTTCCATGCCCGGCATTCCGATCAAAATGACGCCGACGCCTCTGCGGT
>DATFZA010000186.1:0-3893 GCA_035314765.1 Bryobacteraceae bacterium | reverse complement strand
TAAATAATCGCGCCAGTAACATAAAAGATGAATTTCGACCGGTTGGGCAGCGCCCGGCGCATCTGTTTTCACTGGATCTGTCCGAAGAATTTCCGTCCATAGGCGATATCGCCGGAACGCATTCAGCAGCCCTTCGGTCTGCGCGCGGCGAAACGAGATCCAGGTTCGATTCTTGCGGACCAGTCGGCGGACTGCATCGAAGTTCAACATGTCCCGGGGGCTGCAATATCAATTCTACGCTGCAATATCAATTCTACTACGATCGCCCCGCGGGGCCGTGCAACCCGCATACAGAAGAGAAGCGGCCGCAGTCACCGCGTCGCGAACCAGTATAAGTATGCCTGACGCTGACAGCAGTACTCCGCGGACCACGACACGGGTCCGCGGCTACCTTCCCACCTTGGATGGATGGCGGGCGCTCGCAGTAATAAGCGTCATCCTCTTTCATGATCGGCTGTATTCCTATGGCCCACTGAACACCCACTGGTTTCAGGAACACGGATCCTTCGGAGTGGACATCTTCTTCGGAATTAGCGGATTGCTAATCTGCTCGCGATTGTTGGAGGAAGAGCGTAAGTACGGGAGGATTCGAATCTCGCAATTTTATATCCGGCGGGCATTTCGTATTCTTCCCCCGCTGCTTTGCTACCTCTTCGTGATAGCGCTGCTGGCGCTCGCGGGCGTTATAGCGGTGGATGCGAAGGAGTGGATCGCTTCTTTGCTGTTCTGCCGCAATTATAGCTTTCTCGGCGCGGTGGCCGGGCACGATAATTGGTACACGGGCCACTTTTGGTCGCTGGCAGTCGAAGAGCACTTCTATTTCTTGCTCCCAGCTATGTTGGTCTTCGTACCCAAGCGTTGGAGGGTTCCCAGCTTGGCCGGTATCGCGATCGCGGTTGAAGTCTGGCGTGCTCTTCGACAGCAGACGCGCCCTTGGATTTACTTATTTCAACACACCGATGTCCGCTTGGACGCGCTGCTCGTCCCGGCGCTTTGCGCGATCCTGATGACGGAGCCCTGTGGCGCCGCCATCTCGAGAAAATCGTCCGATTCTGGGCGCTCCCGGCGATATTCACGATCTATCTCGTCAGCGTAGACCGTTTCCAGATCTTGAGCAAGCTGGCCGAACCGATTCTTATCCCTCTGGTCTTGCTCGGCACGGTGCTTTACTCGGGTATCGCCAGCCGAGTGCTGGAACTTCCACCGATACGCTGGGTGGGGCGCCTGTCTTATAGCCTTTACCTCTGGCAACAACTCTTCTTTACGGGTCACTACTTCGCGCCTCTCGGTGTTTGGCAAAAGCTGCCGCTGAACTGGGTGCTGTTGTTCGGCTGTGCCGCAGCCAGCTACTACTGGATTGAAAGACCCCTCATGCGACTCGGGCACCGTTTTGCGCCCCCGGCCACGCCAGGCCGGACCGACCTGGCGGAAAACGAGCCGGCGCCCGCGAAGGCCGCTAGTGTGGGGGCAGGCGGCACGCTCCCAACACGCTAAAGTGCCTGTGCGTCACCGGTGGCGAGTATCGCGCCGTTAGAGCTCAGGTAGATCAACCGGAAAAAGCGAGCTCCGGGTTGGCCGATGCCGAGGTCCATATTCAGCGTGCAGGATCCAGCCCCGCAATCCTGAGTGACGTTGCCGGAGTCCAGAGTGTAGGAATCGTATCCGATCCGGACCACTATTTTGGCGGCGGTCGGTACGTCCGCTAAGCGAGCCGAGATAACCGGCTGCTGGAGACGTCCCGCGAAGGTCGCCGGAAACGCGTAGAACACCGCGTCCTCTGCCTGGAGCGTCAGGGTGTCGCTGGCCGTCCCGGCACTAAGCACGGTCATCGAGATTCCCTGCCAGTTGGCGATGTACCGGACGATACTCTGTCCGGCTTGCAGGTACGGCGATAACAGGAACGTGCGCGTCTGTGGACCTTCTGAGCCGTTGATGCAAAACAAAATGTCTCCATTCGATCCTCCCCGCGCCCCACAGTCGATGGTGAACCCGTAATCGGGTGGATTCAGAGACGGCTGAAAAAGCAAGTCCTGATTCCGCGTGATCACCAGACCTGCGATACTGGCGCCGTGCCACAGCGGCACGGAGAGGCCGTTTTCCCAGTGCGGATGCGAAAAGAGTTGGAACTGAGCTCCAAACGGAGCGAATTGCTGTGCGAATACCGGCCCCCACAGGCCCGTGAATCCGCCCTTTACCGTCTGGCCGTACTGAGTCTGGACATGGTCCACGTAGCCGTTGACATTTGAAATTGAGTTATAGAAGCGGGTTCCGGCGGCGCCCGCCGCGATTACGGCTTCGACCGTGGACAAGAAGGCGATCTGCGGGCTGGTGTAAGCGAATCCTTCCGTACTGGCATTGCGCCCGCGAACGGCGTTGTTGTCCTGGATGATCGTGAGTGTTCCACCGGTGCCAGAGCAGTTCGGAACCTGGCGAAAGTTAAAAACCGGAACCGGTGTCCCGTTGGAATCCTGTGCCACCGAAAGATTCTCGGGTGAAAAATAGAACGTGTTGCCGTTGAAACTCGCGTTGCCGGTGCCGGAAAGCGTGAAAGTCTGGCCACGATGACGCATCACCGCGTCATTGGGAGAGCCGGCGTAGGTGAACGGATCGCCACCGTTAGCGCTGACGTTCCCACTCGCAATGGCGGTCGATACGGCGAGCGTTCCGCCACCGGAGAACGTGAGGGTCCCAGTGCTGATAGCTCCGGTAAAGTTGGTAGCCGCCAACGCGACCGTCAGTGACGTGCTGGTTGGGATTCCAGTCACGGAATAGTTCGCGTTACAAGCCGAATTCGAACTGCCGGTCATCACCGCGCGCGTGATACCGGGGATAATGTTGCGAAGCGAATGGTCGCTCGACGTCGTAATCGTATTCCCGGACATTGACACTACGCTGGCGGTATATCCCGCCACCGGATCATAGTTGATGTAGGAACCCTGAGTGATTTGCGTAACAGGCTTCGCCGGATCGTACGCCCCGTACGCGGTCCGCGCCCACCATGCCAGCTCGTTTCCGGCGGCTTCCGATGCCAGGTCCGTGATATAGGGGTGCGATGCGGTTCGAGAGATCAGATACGACTCGGCCGGCGAATGCGAAGAGTAGAAATCCGCCCAATCGGCCATGCCGGAAACCAAATTTCCGCTGGCCGGGTTTACTAAGCTCTGTGCGCATCCGAGGCCGCCTTCCCAACAAGCCATCGCCGTGAGATTGGTTTGGGCCTGCTGGGATCCTGCCGCCGGAACGTGCGTCGCCGAGTAGGAAATGGATTGGTCGCGCAGCGTGGCGAATGCCGTATAAGGGATGTAACTTGACCCGAACCACTGATTGACGATTGGCTCGATCGTGAGACTGGGGTCGTTGGCGTGATTGTAGGTTCCGCTCGCTACGCCTGGGCACGGAAACGTAAAATGTGTGCTGTCGATGTTGGTGGCCGTCAGAATGGTTCCAACAGGTGTATTCATTCCGCTAGTGGCCGAGCCATGAATGATGAAGTCGCTTTGCGTGAGCGACCAGAACCCGCCCGGAGTGGTGGAAAACGCCGAGACCGTGCAGGTCCCGCTGCCGTTTGACGCGATCTGCTGTAGCCAATTCTGTACCGTACCGGTTGTGGCCGGCTGTAGCGGTCCTTGCAGCGGCGTGATCCCATTCGCTCCGATTTCGTCCTCATAACTGACTCCCCAAAACGACGGACCGAGAGAGTTGAACACAATCCCGATGCAGGAAAGCGGCGTCCAATTTTGACAGCCGCCGGCCGTAAAGTTGTAGAGCGATTGCCCTGTGCGGATCACGTTGTCACCGGTCGCGAAGTTCATGCACTTGGGACACGCCGCCGCCCCGGCTGCCTTAATCGCGGCAATAAAAGAATTTTGGCTATTCGTGAAGGCGCTCTGCGT
>DATFZA010000185.1:0-5664 GCA_035314765.1 Bryobacteraceae bacterium | reverse complement strand
GGTGCGGAGCTGAGACCAGGATCAGCTCAGGGTGGCAACTTGTAACTTAACGCCTCCGCTTCGGCGTCCCCGGTGTTCCACTATCCAGTCCCGCGGCGATCGCCTCAAAACCCGGTTGCGGTCCGTTCCAGCGCAACTGATCCACATCTTCGAAGAGCGGAATATCCATGCGGAGCGTGGCCAGTGTGCGAAAGAGCATCGCCTGGTCGCGATCGCGCAAGAGCGTATGGGCAAGGGCGCCGGCGTTGGCGGCATTTACCTTCCATTCTTGCCAATCGGCGGGGATGGACTCGATATGGACGAATTTGGCGAGAACCGAGGCGGTCGATTTCGCGCCCCAGCCCTGCAGGCCCGGATAGCCGTCGGCGGCGTCGCCCACCAGCGCGAGGTAGTCGGGAATCGATTGAGGCGAGACGCCGAATTTCTGAACCACGCCCGGCTCGTCGAGCGTCACGCGCGTGCGCCGGTTCAGTTGCACGATCCGCGAACCCGTCACGCATTGGGCCAGGTCTTTATCCGGAGTGCAGATGACCACGCGTTCCACGCGTGGGTCGCGCGCAGCCGCCTCCGCTCCTGATGCCAGCGCGTCGTCGGCCTCGAACTCGATCATCGGCCATACCACGACGCCGGCTGCCGAAAGAACCTCTTCGAGCAGCGGAAACTGAGCCAGGAGTTCCGGTTCAACGCCCGCGCCGGTCTTGTAGCCGGGCCAGAGATCGTTGCGGAACGACTCGATGACATGGTCGGTCGCAACCGCAACGTGAGTCGCGCCCTGCTGGATCATGTTCAACACCGAGGCGAGTACGCCTCGCACCGCGGCCACTTCGCGGCCATCCCGATCCCGCGCGGAGGGCAATGCGTAGTAGTGCCGGAACAGCTCGTATGTACCGTCGATCAGATGGACTTCCACGGCGCGCGGTTGTCCTAGATTTCCTTGCTTCGCAGCGACATCACACCCAGTATCAGAAACCCGAGAGCAATTACAAAGCGGATCGCTACCGGCCACGTATGGACGCCTGCGATAAGAGCCCTCGCGCCCAGCGCGATAAAGCCCACACCGATGCAGACGTACCACCAACCGAGCAATTGGCCGCGTTTTAGAGCCATAGACATGATCAAGGCACGGCCGGCTTTTCCGCAAGTTTGGCCTTGATTCGTTGCACTTGCGCTGGCGCGTCACCCGACGGCGCCAACTTGGCTGCCTCTTCGTAAGCCTGCAACGCGTCCGCGAGTTTGCCCTCCGCCTCCAGAGTCTCTCCCAGTTTGAAGTGACTATAGGGCTCGTCTCCCTTGAGCTGGATCGATTTCCGCAACGACGCTTCTGCCCCCGCGAAATCTTTCAGCCCACACAGCGCGGCCCCGAGGTTCTGCTGGTTCAGCCAACTGTCGGGCTCGCGATCGAGTACTTTAGAGAACACTGCCTTCGCCTCTTCGTAGCGATTCAGTTTATACAGAAAGACCCCATAGAGCCGCTGCAATTCAAGATCGGACGGAGCAAGGGCGATGGCGCGCTGGTAGGAAGACTCCGCCAGGTCCGGACGATCCCAATGCCTGTAGGTCGAAGCCAGGTTGGAGTGATAATACGGCGCATTGGGGTTCAAGCGGATCGCTTCCTTAAATTCGAGCACCGCCTCTTCCCAGCGGCTTTCCGCATCCAAAGTGTTGCCGAGCCAGTTATGCATGTCGGGGTTCCCGCTTTCGAGCACGGCGGCGCGCCGCAAGGCATGTTCCGCCTCGGTGTACCGCTTGCGAGCATAAAGCGATCGGCCCAACCAATAATGACCGCGGGCATTGTCGGCATTCAGTTGAATAGCCTCGTTGCCCAGTTTTTCGGCCTCCTCATAGCGCGCCAAAAGATACAGCGCTCCGGCCAGATTACTGCGATAGGTGGAGTTCGACGTGCTATCCAGCTCAATCGCTTTGCGGTAGCTCAGCTCCGCCGCTTTATAATTCCGTCCTTCGTACTGCAGATTTCCCAATTCATTCCAAACGATCGTTGCCTTGGGATCGATTTCCAAAGCTCGATTAAATGCCTTTTCCGCCGCTTCCGCCTGTTTGAGACCGGCGAGATTATTGGCATAAACATGCTGGGCGGCGAAGTTGTTCGGCGCTAGCTCGATGGCCGACTTGGCGTAGGGCTCGCCCGCCTTAAACTCGCCGCGCTGATTCAGCGCATTGGCCATGTTGTGATTCAGCCAGAAATGCCGCGGGTCAACCGCCAGTCCCTGTTTATAGTCGGTTTCGGCTTCCATCCGGCGGTTCTGATTCCATACGCAATTGCCCAGCGAGTTCAGATAAGAAGCGTTCTTGGGATCCAGCCGGCTGGCCTCCCGATAGGCAACTTCAGCCTCCGCATACTTGCGCTGCTCATAGAGCGCCGTGCCGAGCCGGGCCCGGTAAATGGCGTTGCCAGGCTCCAGAGCCACGGCCTTCTGGTATTCCGCTTCGGCTTCCGGCCACTTCTTTTCGTCGGAGTACAGGCTTCCGCGATTGTGCAATTCCAGGGCAGTGTTGGCGCTCGACGCCGCCGGCATGCTCGAGTGCGCCGTGCGGAGAAACACAAAGTCCCCGCCTTGATCGCCGGAATTCACCAGAGGGCTGTAAAGCGGAGTTTGGTGGGCCTTTCCACCGACGCGAATCCGAACAAAATCGCTGTACAATGTTCCCGCGGAAAAGGCCGCGTCTTCCATGCCCGAGAGGCCCTGAATCAAAGCCTCGGCAAACACTGAGTTCACTGCGCCGCCGCCATCGGCCACCGGTTCGATGGCGCCACTGGTCATCAGCGTGCGCGATTTCTTCTCCCTCACCTGCAGAATGAAGCGATTCTTGTCGTCCGGCGCGATCTCGGCCCGCGCGCCCCGCAGAGCCCCGCTGTAGCAGGAATCGGCGATCACCAGCACGTGCCGCGAGGGCATCGCGCGCAGGTCACCCGTTATATCGTCGGCCGAGATCCAATTGGCATTGTTGTCTTTCTCGGCATCGACAGGCAACCAGTACGCGCGGTCCGCGTCGCGGTCGAGTTCCCCGTGGCCGGCGTAGTAGATCAGCAGATTCGCCGAGTCGTCGAGCGTGCGGCGATACTCCGAAATGGCGCCCAGGATCTTCGCGCGCGTGGCGTTGAGCAGCAGCTTGACCTCGAACCCGTAAAGCGATTTGAGAACGTCCGCGATGTCTTGAGCGTCTTTAACAGCGGTTAGGAGCTTGGGAAGATTCTCGTAGTCGTTGTTGCCGATCACCAGCGCGTGGTAGCTTCCGGTGCGTTTGAGAGTCTCGGGATCGAACTTAGTTTTCTGGGCCGCGCCCGGACCACTGGTTTGCGCGAGGGCAAACGCAACGGCGGCGGAGAACGCGAGCAGCCATGTCGCAGCCCATTTCGCGACCCATTCCGCGACCCATTTCGCAGCCATGGCTGCAATTATAACTGGACGCGCCTCGGGACCGCTCCCTCACGGTCGCGGCTCGGAAGGCGTATAACGCTTCGACGCAAGTGACGACCACGCAGATCGCCACAGCTGTATAAGTACACGGCGTGACCGAGCCGCGGCCGTCAGGGAGCGGGGCCTTCGCTTATCCCGCGCTTACCTGGCTCTCGGGAACGGCCGCCCGGTAAGCCGCCACTCTCACCCAAAGCATGTATAAGAAGATCGCAAGATTACCAAAGAACACCACGAAATGTATCCAATTGGGATGCTCGCCCAGCTTCACAATCTCCACCGGCAGGTACAGCGCGCAAGAGAGCAAAGCGAACCACTCCGCCCAAACGCGCCGGTTCCAAAGGCCCCACGCTTCAATGAAGCGCACGGCGGAGTAAGCTACCGCGCCCCCGGCGATGGCCCAGAGCCGGGCGTCGGTAGTGGTGGATGCCGCGTGCAGAATCACCTTGCCCAAACGGTGCTCCGCGTTCAGATGCAAGTGCGAAAGCATGTTCTCCGCGACTTGCTCCAGATCTTTGTGAATCAGCCCGAGCAGACCCAGGCCAAGCGCCAGCACCAGCACCCCCTTCAGCCCTTCAAACGCGGCAATCGCCCGCAGCCCCGCCGCGCTCGATCGCTGGTCCAGGGCCTGCGGTGGAGGATGGGGACGCCGCAGTCTGCGCCTACGAGCCATAGCGCGCCTCCGCCCAACGGCGGATTCCCCGGTTGGCCGGTTCTTCCACCCAGCGCAACATCGCCCCCGATACCGCGACCGTGGCCAGCAGAAACAGCACCGCGGCGGCAGGCTTCGGTAAGAATTGATTCTGGTCGAAACACAAACGCCGATACCACCACAGCAGCGGAATGTGCACGATGTACATAGAGTAACTGGCTTGTCCCAGGTAAGCTATCCACCGTACCGCGAGCGTGCGGGCCGCTGCGCCGCCGCCCAGCGCCAACCCGAGAATCAGTACCGCGTTTACCGGCCGCATCAAGCCGTTCAGAGAAATTCGATTGCCGGCCAGCTCAGGATACGCTACCGCCAGAACACCGGCCACTATCGCCGGCACATACAACCAGAAGCCGCCCCGCCAGAGCCGGGTACGGGAAAGAGTTTCGTACAGACCGGCGATAGCGATGCCGATCAGAAAATCGGCCAGGCGATAGATCGGCTTCCAAATCGTAGGGACGCTGAAGTAGCTCAGCGCCGCCGGCAGTAGCAGGCACAGTCCAACCACGACCGCCAACTTGCGCCAGCCGCTGCCGCCGAGGCAGGTCACCGCCAAAGGGAAACAGAGGTAAAAGAAAAACTCGCAGGAGAGCGACCAGGCGGGCGTGTTCCAGGAAACGCCCAGATTGCCGGTCCAACCCTGCAGCACAAATCCATAGTTAGCCAGCATCGCCGCCTTGTGGACGCGCGGCGCTCCGGCATTCAGAAAATCCACAATCCACGGCGAGACAATCAGCAAACTGACCAGATACGCCGGATAGATGCGCCCAAAACGCGCCGCCCCGTAGCGCAACAGACTCTGCCTGGTCCATACCGAGTGGCGATAGCTGAGAGACATCACAAAACCGGAAAGGACGAAGAATGTTCCCACTGCGAGATAGCCGCCATCCAACCAACGTTGCGCGGGAAGCGGCAAAGTCTGCATCCACCCGTCCAGCATCTGGCCTTTGCCCACCAGGTGATGCAGCATCACCCATAAAGCCAAAAAGAAGCGGAGACCGGTGAGGGCAGGCAAATTGTATTTCGCGCGAGCAGGCGGGGGCTCGGGCGCGTGAAACAAAACTGCCGGGTCTTGTTCCCGCGCCGGGGCGGTCTCTTCAATGGATAAACCTGCGCCGATGGTATTAGTCTAGCAATGGAGGTCAAGCGCATCCGCTCCCTGACGGTCGCGGCTCGGAAGGAGTTACTGAACCGCGACCGTCAGGTCAGGGAGCGGTCCGGAATCATGAAGGGTACCTAGCGGCCCTTGGCGACGGTTGCTCCCCACGCATCCGGGCTTACGTTACGGGCGTGCTGCGAGAACAGCCACTTGTGGCCATCCAGATCCTCAACCCCGTACTGGCGCTCGCCGTAAACCGTCTCCTGGAGTTCCTCGACAATTGTCGCGCCCGCCGCTTTCGCTCTTTGGAAGTGCGCATCCACGTCGTCCACAAAAATAGTCAAGCTCTGTGTGCCGTAGCCGAGTTGCGCCGGAGTTAAACTGGCTCCCCGTGCGCGATGCACCATGATCCAGGCGTCGCC
>DATFZA010000184.1:0-3991 GCA_035314765.1 Bryobacteraceae bacterium | reverse complement strand
GCTCGACGGGGCTGCGCGGACCGAGCAGATCGCCACCGATCCGGCTCCACGCGTACTGGAACAATCCTTCGGAAACTACTCTGTGGAATATCAACTGCGAGCTTGGACCACAACATCGGAGGGGATTTTCGAAACTCGTGCAGCTCTGCGGCGCAATGTACTCGACGCCTTCGCGGATGGCGGGGTCGAGATCATGACGCCCACGATTCTGTCGCATCGTGACGCCAGCGAACTGGCCGTTCCCGGGGAACGGTTCCCCAATCGCCCGAGGCCGCAAGGGATAAGGATTAAGGTCGATCCTCCGGATCACGAAGGCTAAAGGAATTACGGGGTTGGTGTATCTGCTAGAGCGGATCGAGGTGCCGCCGGGTTGAAACCCGGCTCTCTTCATAGGGACGCGCGGGACGCGGCGCTGAAGCGCCGCACTACCTGTCAGGCCTGATGCCGGTGGAACTCGGCGTGCTGCGAAAAGCAGGGCGCACGATTGCGAGCGCGTAACTGGCGCCGTCACAAATCGTTGACAAATCGGCCGGCTGAAGCGTCTAACTTGGAGCGATTTCATGCGAATATGAAATATTCTGCAAACCGGAGAGCCGTCTTTTGCGTACCACTTTTTGTGCATCTTCGGGTTTCAGGCAGGGTCTATACTTATAGGTAGATCAGGTAGAAATGTCCACCCCGGTTCTTACCAAGGCGGGAGCGCAGAAACCCCCGGACGTAGAAGAGCGCCACGATATTCTTCCCACGCTTTTTGGCGAAGGACAGGGCCTCTATCCGCAGCGGAAGGACACGTTCGTCTATTCGTTCATCCTGCACATGGTCGCGGCGGGATTGATCATCTGGTCAGGACACTGGGCCTTCGAACACAAAGACGAGATCAAGCAGCAGGTAGTACAGTTGGCGACTGACATCAGCCCGTACGTGCCGCTGCCCGTATCGAAGACCAAGGCAGGCGGCGGCGGTGGCGGCGGCGACCGCGACAAGCTGCAGGCTCCGAAGGGCGCGTTGCCGAAACTCGCCAAGGACCAGATCGTGCCGCCGGCCATCGTGGTGCGCAACGACAACCCGAAGCTGGTGGTTGAGCCCACGGTAGTGGTGCCGCCGCAGATCAAGCTGCCCACGATGGGTTCGCTGGGCGATCCGCTGTCGAAGGTGCTGGGACCGCCCTCCAATGGAACGGGCGCGGGCGGAGGCATCGGTAGCGGCTATGGCGGCGGCGTTGGTTCCGGCACTGGGCCGGGTGTTGGTCCCGGGCATGGCGGCGGCTACGGCGGCGGGGCCTATCGCGTGGGCGGTGGCGTGAGCGCTCCCAAGGCACTGTATGCTCCCGATCCGGAGTATTCGGAAGAAGCGCGCAAGGCCAAGTACCAGGGTACCGTCGTATTGTGGCTGGTGGTGGATGCCAATGGGCGTCCGCAGCAGATTCGCGTGCAGCGAGCGCTTGGCATGGGCCTGGACGAGAAGGCCATCGAAGCGGTCAAGCTGTGGAAGTTTGATCCTGCGCGCAAAGACGGCCAGGCGGTTCCGGTGATGATCAACGTCGAAGTGAACTTCCGGCTGTACTAGAGCAAAACCAGCGTTGCTGTATCCGCAGGAGCCGAAAGTGCCGCCGGGTTGAAACCCGGCTCAGATCCCAGAAAATGTACTGCTAACGCGGCGCTGAAGCGCCGCACTACCATTTCAACCCTCGGGTACAACTCTGCGTTTGCGCTAGTTCCTCGCCGCCAAGCTACACGTTTCCGCTTCATTACCAGCAATCGATCGTTGTACAATCACTGCGCTTTGGGATGTCCCTGCGGGGATCCCAGGTCAATACATCGTGAAAAGGGGACGTCTCATGAGTAATCGCAAGATTTCGTTTGTACTCGCTCTCGCACTCTGTGCTCTGCCGGCCATGGCTCAAGAAACAAAGCAGCCGAGCGCGGCGCAGGCTGCACAGCAACAGAAAATGAAGGACTGTAATGCGCAGGCGACCGCGAAGAGTTTGAAGGGCGACGAACGTAAGACGTTTATGTCGTCATGCCTGAGCGGCACTCCGGCGGCGAGCACCACCAAGATGACGCAACAGGAAAAGATGACGGCGTGCAATAAGGAAGCGGCCGCGAAGAACCTGAAGGGCGACGACCGCAAGACCTTCATGTCGACTTGCCTGAGCGGCTCGAGCAAGTAGGGCAATAGACACAAGCATTGGAGCCCAGGTTCGCAGCAGATGATCGGCGCAGCCTGGGTTTTTCTTTGCCCGCCAGGGGCGCGACAAGGTGTGCCGCGCGGACTAAAGTCCGCGCGGCGGGTCTAAATTAAAGGTCTTATCGGCACGACTGAAGTCGTGCCCTGACACAAAGCAGCGCATCCGTGATTCTTTAGCAGCCGGTGAAGCCGGCTCCGTCAATGGAAAGACCGCGTTAACGCAGCGCTGAGGTGCGGGAGTAAAAAGCGGTTTCATAAATTAATGTGCGGGAGGGAATTCGATTCTCCTCAGCGGCTAAAGCCCAGTGTTTTCGATGTCTGGAGCGGCACGGCTGAAGCCGTGCCCTTTCAAAACATCGTCCAAATGAAGTTTTCAGCATCTTCCAAACCCGGCTCGATTAATTAATAAGGCTGCGTGAACGCGGCGCTGAAGCGCCGCACTGAAGCGCCGCACTACCATTTCAACTCTCGGCCATAGCAACGCTGCGTTTGCTCCAAGCGCAAAAACATCGAGCCGGCCCTGGTTGGGAGCCGGCTCGAATAGTTTGTGGCACGAACGGATCTGATCCAGCTCAAAACGTTACTGCACTGCGAAGATCAGGTCGTCGTGATCGTTATATGCGCCTACGGTACATGCGGACGCACTTCCCGTGTAGCGGAATTGAGCGCGAACAGCCTGCAGGGCACCGGTTGGAAGAGTGAACGTGGCCGACAGGCTCTGCGCTCCCGCCTTGGTGGGTTTGATCGTCTTGATGAAGACCCATGTAGGGCTGTTGGCGTTGGCCGCATAGTACAGATCCAGAGAGTCGGAGGTATATCCGCTCCAGGCCCAGACGGTTGCCGTGACCGTCGCAGTGGTGCCGTGGGTCAAGGCGCCGCCGCTGGTGGAAGCCACTACGATACGGTCATTGGACTCGTCGGAGTGGAAGGTCCCGCTGGTGCCATCGGCGCAGGAATTGTTAATGGTGTTGGGTTGATGAGGTTCCGCGCCGCCCGACATAGTGTCGCGTCCCAGCAGCAGAGACGGACCTGAGTCACACGAGCTTCCCACGGTTGCGCACCCCGGAGCCTTCAGCGTGGAGTTGTAGACGGCGGTTTGGGCCGTGGACGAACTTACCGTCAAGGCGATGGTCGCGCTGTGGACGAGTGAGCCGGAAGTTCCGGTCACGGTCACCGTGGCGGTTCCAAGCGTTGCGGTTGAGGAAGCGGTAAACGTGAGGACGGAGGTCACGGTACCGTTCGCCGGCGGAGTAACGGGGTTGGTTGCGAACGACGCCGTTACGCCACTGGGCAGACCGGTAGCGCTCAGCGTGGTTGCAGAATTGAAACTGTTCTGGCTGGTGATGGTGATCGTACTAGTTCCGTTGCCGCCCGGTTTCACCGTCAAGGACGCGGGTGAGGCGCTGATGGTGAAGTTTGGCGTTGCGGGTGCTTTCACAGTGAGAGCAAGAGTGGTGGTTGAAACCAGGCTTCCGGAGGTACCCGTGATGGTCACGGTGACCGTTCCGAGAGTGGCTGAACTGCTCGCCGTCAGAGTGAGTGTGCTGGTGGTGGTCGTGCTCGTTGGATTGAACGCCGCGGTCACACCGCTGGGCAGGCCGGACGCGGCGAAACTTACACTGCCGGTGAATCCATTGACAGCGTTCACCGTGATCGTGCTAGTGCCACCGGCGGCGCCCTGGGTGATTGTCAGACTGCTGGGCGAATCCGATAGTGTAAAGCTCGGCGAAGAAGATCCAGCCAGGGCGTTAATCATATTCTGCCCGTTGGGGCTGCCCCATCCCGTCACCAGGTCATAGCCAAC
>DATFZA010000183.1:0-17207 GCA_035314765.1 Bryobacteraceae bacterium | reverse complement strand
CGCTGAAGGAGTTCACATCCGGCCGGGATTACCCGCCCGGAATCGCCCTGCCGGCCGAGCCTGGGGTGGGCGCATTCGCGCACTAGACACCTTGGAGAAAGTCCTGACGGAATACGCCGAACGGGGCGTATTCCGCGGGTTCAGCGCGCAGCCGGAGGCCTCCAGCTTCCGGATGCTGTGGCATCGCAATCAATTTTTCGACCTGATTTTCGATGCGAAGACGAAGACGCTGCGGATACCGGCGGTGATGCCATCGGTAGACGCGGAGATGTACGTGCACTATAAGGAGTTTGTGAAGGAGCGATTCTCCGTGGCGATGCCGGAACATCGGCGCATCGATCGGAAGAAGGCGCGTGCGCGGACGGCTCTGAAGGGCGGCAAGGTCGCGTTGGCAATGGTGGCCGCAGATGGCGATCTGGAGTACGCATTGCGCAAGCTGATCCATTTGGTGCATGAGACGTACATGGTCTTTCTGTACGACGGGCGCTATTACAACTACTTGATCGAGACGTTTGGGTTGGATCCGGACACGCTGGCGGGATAGCGGGCGGCGGTGGGGGCGGGCGGGGGCTTTCGGCGTCGGGGCTTTCGCTTTCGGCGCTCGCTTTCGGGGCTTTCGGTGGGCTTTCGGTGTCAGAGGCCTCTGCCTCCGAATGATCAGTCCAATTTGACCACGGAAGTATCCTATTATCTGCCGTTTGCAGGGCCAGACCAAAGTTGCCTCGGGAAGGGCCGAAAAAGCGGCTGGATTCATGATACTGGACGTAAGTTATAGCAGCGCAGCTATCAAAACCAAGTCTTGAGATTTCTGTTTGTAGGCTTGCGTTTACTGCTTAGAGGCGTTCGGAGGCGCTACGTCAAACAGTTTCTCGCAAATTGTTTTGTCCGCACTGGCTCAACATGTTGGCGGCGTTCTCGACGGAGGACCGCTAATTCACACCGTCCACTCGAGAATGCTAAACAGAAGTATCGATTGATAGTTGTCCTCTTGCGATCGGGGCAGAGGTCTCTGACACCGAATCCTCCCGAATCCTCTGACACCGAATCCCCCCCGAATCCCCCCGAATCCCCCGAATCCCCGAATCCCCACCAAACCCCGACACCGAATCCCCTATTTCCCATCCACCGAAAACGCCAGGAGCACGTTACCCGGCAACCCGGCCCATTGTCCATACCCCGAATTTGTAAACACCATTCCGCCGGCAATCGTCGGGCCGGCGGAATCGAGCGATCCGCCCTTGGCCGGGACTCCGTTCACGGTTTGATATTCCTGAACCGTGTTGAAGTCCCAAACGATCTCGCCGGTCTTGGCGGAAAACGCCCGGAAGTGGCCGTCCACTGAACCGGAGAACACAATGCCGGGCATAGACGAAATCGCGGCCGATTGGGCGCCGTTGCAACCTTTTTCGCTGGGTTTGCAGGTCAGCTCCGGCGCAGGCGTATTCCACAACTCCTCTCCTGTGTCGAGTTTCACCGCGTGCAACCCGCCTGGCTTGCCGCCTCGGGTGAACAGATCGGAGACCGCCACGTAGGCCACTTCCGGATCGGCCGTCGGGCCCCACTCGATTCCACCCAGCGCGCTGCCTTTGCCGACCCGCGTTTGCCACAGAACTTTGCCGCGCTGGTCGGGATCAATGCCCCAGACGATACCCGATTTCTGCCCGCACACCAGCACTCGCTTGCCGCCCGCCAACTCACGCAAAATCGGCGACGTGCCGAAATCGAAGTCCGGTCCACGCTCTTCGGGACAGTTCTCATTCCGGCCGCAGGCCATGTTGAAGTTGTCTTTGGGCGTCACCTGGCTGGCCCACAGCAGGCTTCCGGTTTCCATGTCGAAAGCCAGAATCGCGTTGCTTGTGCTGATGGACACGTCGGTGTAGGAGTTGCCCGTCGCCGCGTAGATCACCTTCTTTTTGACATCAATGGTCGGCGACGACCAAATCGCCGCGCCCGCCGGGCCCCACTGCTGTACCCCGCTTTTCACGGTCTTCTTGGTAGGCCGGGCCGGATCGCTTACGCTGAACCCTTTCCAGATTTGCTTGCCTGTGGCGCCATCGAGGGCCACCACGCTGCCGCGGAACTTGCAGCACTCATAAGTCGCTAGCATGGCGGAGGCCTCCTCGATCGAGGAGACCGGAACATAGATGCGGCCATTGTAAAACGTCGGGGCGCCGGTGATGCGCGAGGACGGATGGTCCTCCACTTTGACCATCCACAAACCCTTGCCGGTTGCGGCGTCCACCGCGTGCACGTTGGAGCGGACATCGCCGAAGTAGGCGATCGTCTTACCGCCCGCCTGCCCGATACTCACCGAAGTGCGCACGGTTGCGCCCGCATCGTAGGTCCAATAGGTGCAGCCCGAAGCTGCGTCGAGCGAATAAATCACGCCGCTGGCGCTGCCGACAAAGACGCGCCCTCCGACCACCGTGGGCTGTGCCGAGCGCACCGTGTCATTGGGGAAACCGTACGCCCATTTCAGCTTGAGCCTCGGGACATCGGCCGCCGCAATCCCCGGCGACGGCTGAAAACGGCTATTACCCAGGTCTTTGCCCCAGCCGTTCCAACTGGTTTCGGTGAGATGTACCGGGCCGCTAGAAGCAGGACAGCGGCCCACCGGATTGTTCATGGCGATGGAGGCGCTGAATTCCTTGGCGGTAATAAAGCGGGCAATTGCTCGTCCTTCCTCCGGGCTCAAGCCGGCGGATTGGGGGACCATGGCGCCCTCAAACATAGCGCGCAAAACAATCTCCGGAGAGCGGGCAGCCAGGTCGTCGTGCGATGGCATGCGGGCCTGGGCTTTGCCGTCGTGGCAAATGCCGCAGCGCTGTTGGTAGAGCGCCTGGCCGTCGGGCGTGGCGGCTGGAAGCGGGGCAATCGCGCAGACGAGAGCAAGACTCTGGGCAACTAATGGGATACGCATTTTGAGAGTACTTTATCATAGGAAACTATGCGGACTGATCGTGCGGTAGAAAAGTAAAAATCGGCAGTCCTGGTCCGTCATATTGGTGAACGAGACCGACTTGCGAACATCGAAAGGACACCAATGAACTACACACTCATGTTTTATCTGGATCAGGAACATTTTGCAGCCCGGACGGAGCCCGGCAAACGGGAAGCCTTCTGGGCGAGCTTCCGCCCGTATGCCAACGCCTTAAGAGAGGCGGGAATCGTGGTGGGTGGCGCGGGCCTAGAAACGCCGGACAAAGCCACGACCGTGAAGCTGCAGAATGGCCAGCGACTGGTGCAGGACGGCCCATACGCAGACACCAAGGAACAACTCGGCGGTTTCTTCATTATTAACGTGCCGGACATGGATACCGCGCTTGAGTGGGCCGGCCGGTACCCGTTCTTAGCGCACGGCGCGGCGGAAGTGCGGCCCAATTTGACCCCGATGGAATGAAGCGCCCGCTGGAATGAAGCGTAATGCTGGAATGAAGCGTAATGCTGGATGCGAACGGCGCGATCGAACAAGCGGTGCGCGAATCCTACGGTCGCTTGGTCGCCTTCTTAGCCGTTCGCTCCCGGGACGTCGCCGCGGCAGAAGACGCGTTGGCCGATGCTCTGCTCGCCGCGCTTGAGAACTGGCCGCGGACCGGCGTTCCGGGAAAACCTGAGGCGTGGCTGCTGACGGCGGCACGCCGCCGGTTAATTGACGCCGCCCGCCATTCGCACGTTCAGGCCGAGGCGCTTCCGGATCTGCTGGCCGCGGCGAAAGAAGCCCAAGACTTTACGGAGACCGGTATGATGTTTCCCGATGAGCGGCTGAAGCTGCTGTTTGTTTGCGCCCACCCAGCCATCGATCCGCTGGCTCGCACACCGCTGATGCTGCAGACGGTACTGGGATTGGACGCTGCGCGTATCGCATCGGCCTTTCTGGTGCAGCCTTCGGCGATGGGTCAGCGGCTGGCCCGCGCCAAGGCCAAGATTCGGGAAGCTGGCATCGCGTTCGAAATACCCGAGGCGAAAGAACTGTCGCCGCGCCTGGGCGCCGTGCTCGAAACCATCTATGCCGCCTTCGGCAGCGGTTGGGACGATGTGGCCGGCGCAGACGCACGCCGTAAAGGATTGGCTCGTGAAGCGATCGAGCTTGGCCGGATGCTCTTGCTGCTGATGTCAGGTGAGCCGGAAGTGCCGGGGCTGCTGGCTTTGATGTTGCATTGCGAGGCACGCAAGGAAGCCCGGCGCGGGCCGGCGGGGGAATACGTGCCGCTGTCCGAACAGGATGTGTGCCAGTGGTCGCGGGAAATGATAAGAGAGGCGGAAAGGAATCTGAGTAAGGCGGCAGAGGCCGGCACCATCGGGCGATTTCAATTGGAAGCCGCCATCCAATCGGTTCACGCACAACGCGCCAAGACGGGTGTCACGGACTGGGAAACGATCGCTCTGCTATATGAGGGGCTGGTGCGTCTTGCGCCTGTGCCCGGCGCGCTGGTCGGCCGCGCGGCTGCAGTGGCCGAGGCACGTGGCGAGCAAGCGGGATGGGCTCTGCTGCGGGCAATTCCGGCCAAGACGATCCAAAGTTATCAGCCCTTTTGGGCGGTTGCGGGTCATTTGCTGGAAAAAATGCAAAGAACGGACGACGCGAATGCAGCTTATAACCGCGCTATCGGATTGTGTGAGGACGCGGCTATGCGCGAGTTTCTGAAGCGCCGGGCAGCAGCGCTGCCAAGCCCGCCGCAACCGACGGCGCCAGCAGCAGAGGAATAGCGAAGAATGGGCCGATAAAGGCGTACATCAAAGCCGCGGTAGATGCTGGGATCAGAGCAGCAAGGAACACGATGGGCCGTTTGGCCACTGACGGCTGGACGGCGACCCAGGCGAAAATCGCCGCTACCAAAATCAGCGTAGCTGAGTCGCCGATCCAGAGCATTCTGAAGCTGGCCGCGAAAAAAGGCGGCAGATTGGACTTGGCAATTACTTCTAAGGCCTTGCCGAATGCCGCTGCATGGAGCAGGGCGCCCGCGGCCAGGGTAAGCGAAGAGCAAGCGAGGAGCAGTCGAGCCAGTGTCATGTCACAATGACGGCTCGGGGTGGGGGATTTCGACAAGGGCTACCGGCGGCTACCTTACTAGCGCGCGCCCCTTCCGCATAATCAGCTCGGCCAGATTGAAGGCGATAGCGACCGCTAGAAAGAGCGGCCAAAGGCGCATGGACGAAGGCTGGGACCGTCCGCCGGTGTCGAACACTTGCGCCGGCGAGGGGTTGAACCGGCCGCCAGTGTAGCTAGCGATCTCGCGCAGCAGAAATTCGTCGGACCCCTGATCCAGCAACTCTTGCTCCGGGACGTAGTAACCGACTTCCGGAAAAGCGCGCAACTCCGCCAGCGGCCGGATCCGGAACAGGCCCTGGCGGTCGCTGATGTGAACGCGTCCGCGATATGATCGATCGGCCACTTTGCTCACTTCCACAGTGTGCTGAAAACGATCGGGTCCGAGCACGAACACCTCCGGCACCTTGGCGGGCTCGTCCACTTCGCGCCCGAGCGTGTAGTGAATCACCAGGTCGCGGGCGGCGCTGTCGTACTCCACTTGTGCTTCGCCTTCCTGGGAATGCGGAAGCAGATCGCGGAAGATGTTGGTCCACAGCTTATCGAAGCCTTTCCAAGTCACCCAGTCCGCGGCCCAGCGGCTCTTGGCGTCGGAGGTAAACACTGCCGACCGGCCCAGTCCATATTGCCAACGCGTGTAAAGCGGCTCCTTTTCATCAATACTGAGAATCGTGTCCGAAGTCGGTTTGGCGATAAATCTCACGTAGCCCTTTAGCGCGGGCGCGCTTTCGATTCCGACGCCGTCCAGAACTTCCGCTTTGCGATTGACCACCGGCTTGAGCGTCTTTTCGATCGCTGTCGACCCGGTGTGTTCCATCACGTCTTTGAGCAGAATCTGCTCCAGTCCGTTGGGCTCGTTCAGGAAATACGCTTTACCGCCCGCGAGCGCCGCCACTTTTTCCAGATAGGCGCGGTTCACATCCTGTCCCAGACCGACTGTCGAAATGGTCACGTGTTGCGTCACCGCATCTTTGGACACGTCCAGACTGTCGCCTTCTTCCGAAATTCCGTCGGTCAACAAGACAATGTGTTTGAATGTAGCCCGGGCCGGCAATACTTTTCGATACGCTTCGTTCAGCGCAGGTGCGATCTGAGTGCCGCCGTCGGGCGTGATCCCCGACACCAGGCGCTTCAACAAGCTCTTGTCCTCCGCGCGCCGGATGGGCACAGCCCACTGGAACGAGTTGTCGAAGATCAGCACTCCCACCGAATCGATGGGCCGGAGATTCTCAATCACTCCGATGGCCGCCAGGCGGGCCAGTTCGATCTTCTTGCCTTCCATTGAAGAGGACTTGTCGATGATGAGAACGACGGTGGTGCCTTCCGGCGAGCGCGGCGGGGCCAGTTTGGCGGGCAAGGCCCGGTCCAGAGCGTCTTCCGGCTTCTTAAGATCCGAGTAAATGTTGTTCTCCCCGCCGATGATCAGCAAGCCGCCGCCGCGTTTGACGAACTTGTCCAGATCTTCTTTACGGTCGGCAGGCAACGACTCCAGATCCCAGTTGTTCAGCACCACCACTTGGTAGTCGGCCAGGCGGCCGTGCAATGAGTCGCTGGTCCGATCGATGTCGAACTGCGCGGCCGCCAGCGTGTCGAGAAGATGTTTCTCCGTGCCTTCCGGGTCACGCGAGACGAACAGTATGCGCGGCCTGCGCATGGTGAGCGCGCGGTCGAAGCGCACCGATCCAAAATCGGCGGCTCTGACTTCCGCTGCCAGGTTAATGGCGCCAGAGGCGCTCAGCGCGGCATGGACTTCAATGTGATTCTCGCCCGGCTGCAGCATGACGATCTGCGAGCCAAGCGTCTTGCCCTCGGCGCTGATCTCGACGGTGGACTCGGCCGCTGCCGGCGATTTGACCACCAAGTCAATGGGAAAACGCTCGCCGGTGAACGCCATCGCCGGTGTGCTGGCGCTCTCCAACTGCAACCCGGTTTGCTGCCGGCCAGCCAGGGCGATGGTATCGATGGGAATGCCCAGACTGCGGGCCTGCCATGCGGCACGCGTCACCGTTCCGGCATTTTCTTTGCCATCGGAGATTAGCACCAGCCGGGGAACCTGTCCGGCGGGCAATGAGCTGATGCCTTCGCGCACCGCTGCCTCGAGATCTGTCGCATGGCCGGCGTCGCCTGGCGTGGATTGCAGAGGAGCATTTCCCGCGGGCGCAGTTTGGACAGTGCGGGCGAACGGAAGCACGCGCGCTGTGTTTCTTCCGCGTGCTTTTTCAATGCCGCCCGCCAGGCGCGATGCGCGAGATAAGTCTTGCGCCGCGCTGGCAGACGTATCCACCAGAACGCCGACGGCCATCTTAGTCTCTGAAATAGCCAATCGCGGCTCGGCCAGTGCTAACACAATGGCGAGCAACGAGGAGACTTTCAGTATGAGCGGTAAATGACGCGCTGTGCGACGCCATTCGAGGGCGACCCAGACCAACGGCAGCAAGAGAAATATCAGCGCCCAAGGGCGGTCAAACGTCATGACGCTGTGCTCCGGTGGGGCGATCTCCCAGGGCCGTAAAAATGATCGCGCCGGGCGCCCTCGCCCGGTTGGCGCTTGAGCCCGACCAGGGGGTCGGGCGCGGGCGAGGGTGCCCGCCCCACACGGGATCGAACGTCATGAGCACTGAGTGGGGACTGTTCCCCGAATTGGTGGGGCGGTCCCCCGGGACCGCGCCGGACGCCCCCGTCCGGCTGGCACCCGCGCAATGGAGGGCCGAAGGTCATGACGCTTTTCTCCAGGGCATGCGGCCGAGAGGCGCGAGCGCGGCAAAGATTCGCCCGCGCATGCGCCCGAAAAGAATCCAATCGGCCACCAACGCAATGGCCGCTGCAATCGCCAGCCACTGCCAGATATCGCGGCCAGATTGTTCACTCAGCATGCGAGCCGGAAACCCGGTGCGCACGCCCGACGGACTCCAGACCACCGCGCCTGGCTGCGGAAGGGTCAGCGAATATACCAGTTCGCGATCGCCCGTGAGGACACGAACCACCCCTGGCGCGCCGCTGAAAAATCGCAGTTTGCGGCCGTCCAGAGTGAACGGAAGCCTCTGACCGCTTTCGGTGATCACATTCACGTTGGCGGGGTCGGGCTCCGACTCCAGATCTACGTCCACGGCGCCCACGCTGCTGGCCGTCGATTCGAAGCCGCGGAAAATATCCGGCGCCATCCAACGCAACATGTTGGCGAAAAGCAGCGGAGTGACCAGTTCATAGCGCATCGCGCTACGCACTGGGTGAAAGCCGCTGACAACCGTTTTCGTTTTGAGCTGCGCGACGATCACAGGGCCGGCTTCCGATTCGGCCACCGCGAGGTCGTCCGTACCGAGCGAGAAGATCTCGGAAGTTTCGATTTCCAGATCTTTGGTATGCAGTCCCGCGCCCAACATGGAATCGGTCAACCATTGCGTCAGTTTCACCTTGTTGGCCGTCGTGCGTACCGAGACGGGAGAGCCCTGCGGTGGCGGCATCAACCAGATGGACGGACCGCGAGGCCGCTGCTGGCTAGGCGGCGCAAAGCGGTCCAACACGACGATTCCCGGCGAGCTCGGATCATAATTGGCGGGCGGTACAAACTTCGCATTCACAGAAGGAATCGCCTGGAAAATGGGGCGCAAAAGATCAGGCTCGCTGGAATAAACGGTCACCGCGAGAATCTTGCGGGCCGGTAGTTCCAGCACGGCGCGCTTGTCTTCGGCAAAGGCATCGTTCGCCAGTATGCGAGCTTCGAGCCAGCCGGCGGAGCGGGTCTGAAATTCGAACGACGCGCTCTGATCCGCGCCGGGATTCAGATCGAAGCGGCGGCTTCCAATGGTGGCTGCGCCGCCGAAAGTCAGCACCAGAGGAACGCTGCGCCGCTGCGTCCCGTAATTCTTGACGGCGACAAAAATGTCCCAGGCGTCCGGATTGGTGAGGGAGCGCCGCGCTCCCATTTTCAGAAGGCCGGTGTGCTCGGCGGGTCCTTTAATGGGAAGCACCCGCAGATTTTCCGGCGGCCTGGCGGGCTGATCTTCCGGTGCGGCGCGGCCGGCGCCGACGAACACAATTTCTCCCGGACGCTGCGCATGCAGGCGCTGAGCGTCGCGCGCAAATTGCAGCGCGTCTTCAAGCTTGAGGCCACCAGCGCTGGGCTCGGTGCGGTCTATGGCGCGCTGAATCGCGGTCCGATCCGATTCAAAGAAGTTTGCCGGCGTAGCCAAAGCGTCGGCTCGCACCAGCATGACCCGGTCGCTGGAGGGAAGCAGACTCAAATAATGGCGCGCCGCCGCGCGCGCCTCGTCAATCAGGCGGCCTTGGCCGTTGCGCGCCGCCATCCAGGCGGAGCTGTCCAAAATCAACACGTGATCGCGAGAAGAGCGATCGGGCGACCCCAGGCGCAATTGCGCAATCGCCAGCAGTAAGAGCAGCAGGCTGAGCAATTGAAGAGTCAGCGACCAGGGCTGCTGCAATTTCCGCCGATGCTTCTGCTCAGGCGGCTTTTCGGCCGTTTGGAAGAAGCGCAGACTGGAAACCACGTGCTTGTTGCGCACGCGGTCCAGCAGGTAGAGCGCGACCACAAGGCTCGAGAGCGTGCCCAAAATGCCGGCGAATTCGAGCAAGCTCAAATTGAGGAAGAACATGAAGTGGCTTACTGAACGCTGCCGGACCGGACGACGGGGCCAAATACGGCTTCTTCGATTGTAGTGTCAGTGGAGAGGCCGACATAGCGCCCGCTGTTGCGCAGCCCAACTCGCTGAATGGATTTCGCGAACTCGTCAAAAGCCGCGGTGTAGTTCCGCCGCGCTTCGTCATCGAACGTGATTTCGAGAGTCTGGCCGGATTCGGCGTCGGTCAAATCGAGTTGGCCCTCCCAGGGTGGCTGGCGGTCCTCGGGAGAATAGACGTGCATCAACTGCAGTTCGTGTCCGAAATCGGAGAGAAACTGCAGCGGGCGTTCGGCGCCGGTTTCATCGAGAAAATCCGAGATGATGATCAGCAAGCCGCGCTGGGGGTACTTGGAGATAAAATCGCGCGCGATTCGCAGATAGTTGGTTTTTCCGCCGGACTTGAGCTGAGTGAGGAAATCGACCGCGGGCATAAAGCGGTGCCGCCCGCCGCCGCAAACGAAAGCGTCGCCCAGAGTATCGGAGAATGGCTGGAGACAGATGCTGTCGAGCCGCACCAAGCCGATGTAGCAGAGCGCCGCGGTCAATTTGCGGGCGAATTCGAACTTCGGCAATTCTCCGGCGCTTCCGCCGCCCCCTGTTGACATCGACTCGCTGCAATCGAGCAGCACCCGCACCGGCACGCGCGGCTCAATTTGAAACATTTTCAAAAACAGCTTTTCCAGACGGAGGTAAGCCCGCCAGTTGATGGCGCGAAGATCGTCGCCGTGATGAAAGTGGCGATGATCCAGAAATTCCTGGCCGCTGCCGGCAAAATGAGAAACATTGTGGCCGCCGACCAGGCCGGGAAACGACTTCTGCCAGCGCAAGGCGAGCCGCTCCAGCTTTTCCAGAAACACGCTATCGATCAGTGGTTCTTGCGTATTCACTTGGCGGCGGCGGAACTCACGGACGCGACAATCCGGTTGAGGATTGTTTCCGGCGTCTGCCCATCGGCGTGAGCATCAAAATTCAGGATAATCCGATGGCGCAACACCGCGGGAGCTATATCCCGGACGTCATCCACGCTCAGATTCAAACGGCCGCGCATTAAGGCTTGTACCCGGCCGCATTCCACCAGGGCTTGCGCGCCCCGTGGAGAGCTGCCGTAGCGGATGTACTTGTTGGCCGCATCATGGGAGCTGTCGCCGCCCGGCTGGGTGGCCAGCACCAGTTCAATGGCGAACTCCTGGACGTGAGGCGCCACGAGCACGGTCCTGCATACGGACCGCAAGTGGAGAATTTCGTCGCGGCTCACCACGGTCTCGATCTGCTGTTCGTCGCGGTGAATGGTTCGCTCCACGATGCGATTCAGGTCGTCACGCGAAGGATACGTGACCAGCAACTTCATCAGAAAGCGGTCCAACTGCGCTTCGGGCAGCGGATAGGTGCCTTCCATTTCGATGGGATTTTGCGTGGCCATCACCAGAAAAGGCGCTTCTAACTCGTGCGTCGTGTTGCCGCTGGTTACAGTACGCTCCTGCATGGCTTCGAGCAGGGCGGACTGCGTCTTGGGCGTTGCGCGGTTAATTTCGTCGGCCAGCACCAGATTGGAGAAGATCGGCCCGGGTTGAAAGCGCAGAGCCTTGCTCCCGCGGTCGTCCGACTCGATCATCATGCTGCCCACGATGTCGGCGGGCATAAGATCCGGCGTGAACTGAATGCGCGAATATTTGAGATGCAGGACGCGCGCCAGCGTTCTCAGCAGGGTGGTCTTGCCCAGGCCCGGCACTCCCTCAAGCAAGACGTGGCCGCCGGAGAGCAGGCAGATCAAGACGCCGTCCACGATCTCCTGTTGGCCCACGATCACTTTTCCGATCTCCTGCCGGACCTTTTCCAGTTGAGCGGTGGCGCTTTGCAGCGCGGAATCGTTGGGCACACAGCCATTTTATGCCATGATGTTATGCGCCATGATGTTATGCCATGACGCGAACATGACTCCGGATACATTGCGTGCACATCTCGACTACACCGCTTGGGCGAGCCGGAAATTAGTGGAAGCCGCAGGCCAGTTGACGCCGGAAGAATTGACGCGGGATTTTGGAACTAGCGATCATAGCGTTCTCGGCACCCTGGTTCATGTATTCGCGGCCGACCGCGTCTGGCTCTGCCGCGTGACGGGAGCGCCGGTTCCCGAACGCTTTCTCGATCCTGAGAAGGACATGCATCTTCCGGTGCTGCAAAACGACTGGCCGGAACTGCTGGAGCGCTGGAAGCAATGGGCCAGTGCTCTGACCGATACAAAGGCGGCGATCCACTATCGCGATCTGAAGGGCAATCCGCATCAGTCCTCCGCCTGGCAGATTGTGCTCCATCTGGTCAATCACGGTACGCATCATCGCGGTCAGGCAGCCGGTTTTCTGCGGACGATGGGGCACACGCCTCCAGTATTGGATTTGGTCATGTACTATCGCCAACAGTAGCGAGATTCGGCGGGCAGTGCCGATCGCAGTAACCCAATCGTCATTATTTGGTTGTAAACTGCGGAATCATGTTTGAGACCCCAGTCGGAAGTGTGCTTGATTGCGCCCCGCGGTTCCGTGCTCGCTTAGCGTTGGCTGCTGTCGGCTTGGCCATCCTATTGGCGGGGTGTTCCGGTCACGGCAACGGCACGATCGCCATCGCGGCGGTTGGACCGCTGACGGGCGCGGCAGCGGCGCGCGGCAAGGACTTGGAGCAAGCCGTGCGCATGGCCGTCGAAGAGACGAACGCCGCCGGAGGCGTGAATGGACACAGCATCGGGCTCACCGTCTATGACGATGGCGACCAGCCGGCGCGCGCGCGAGACTTGGCCGGGCAAATTGCAACCACGCCGGCGCTTGCTGTGCTCGGTCAAGTGGCCAGTTCGGCCGCGGCAGCCGCTGGCGCGGTTTACAAGGAAAAGGGTATCCCGGCGATCACTGGCGCGGCTTCTGAAGTGCGCGTGACCGCTGGTAACGACTGGTTCTTTCGGCTGTTTCGGGACGCCGCCGGCCAAGGGCGGTTCTTGGCGGATTACGCTCGATACCGCTTTGGCGCCCGCGAGATTGCTGTGATCCGGGAAAAAGGAACCGCTGGCGAAGAGTTTGCCGTGGCGCTACGCGACCGCGCCAAGGGCGAAGGCATACGAATCGCAGCAGAGCTGGAATTCTCTCCGGCGCAAGCCAGGGACCCCGCGGCGCTGAACCAGATCGCTGAGAAACTAGCCAAGTTACCGAAGGGCGACATTATCGTCCTCGGAACTCAATTTGCGGAAACCCCTGCGTTGTTGCAGGTCCTGCGCGACAAACTTGGCCGGTTTACCTCGATGGGCTACAGCTCATTGGCGACTCAAGCGCTAACCACTCGATTCGGAGAGACGGAAAACAGCCGCCGCGATCCTGGATACTACACGGATGGATTCACCGTCGCAGCTCCCCAACTCGGGGATGTGGCCGAATATGCGCAGACGATCTTTGCCAACCGGTACAAGCTTCGCTACGGCGCGGAACCCAATCCGGAAGCAGTGCGCTGGTACGAGGGCGCGCGGCTCATCTTCCAAGCAGTTGCTGGGACCGGCGTCTCCGGTGCCGATCGGCGGGCGGACCGGCGTCGCATTCGGGACTGGCTTAGCGCCCTCAATCGGCCCGGATCAGCCGCCGCGGGAGTCGCCGGGCCTATCTATTTCGATAAGGACCACAACGCTGAGCGCGGCATCGCCGTCGGGGTTTTCCATGGAGGAACCCTGATCTCGTCGCCAATACAGTTCATCCCGGTTGTCGATCCCGAGCAAGTGCCGGGGTGGGAACAACTGTCGTCCACCGGGATGGTCGTTGACACCGGCAGCGAGAAGTACGTGAAGACCCCCGTCATCTATGCCGGCATCGACATGAACTCCCTGGATAACATCGATGTGCGCGCGAGCACTTTTGCGGCGGATTTTTTCCTCTGGTTCCGCTTCGAGGACAGCCTGAATCTGGATACGCACGAGGTGGAGTTTCCCACTGCCGTTTCGGGAGCCTCGCTGGGCAAAGAGATCGGACATCGGACTCGCGCGGGCTTCACCACCGTCACCTACCACGTCAAGGGCGTCTTTCGCAACGATTACGAGTTCTCCCGATTTCCCTTCGACCAGCAAGTCTTGAAAATCCCGATTCAGTTCCACAACAGCAACAGCTATACCCTGATTCTGGCGTACGGCCATAGCGCCGCCGCGGAAAACGGTAAGTCGGGCAATCCTCCCGCGGATTCCATCTTGGCCAGTAAGCTGTGGCGGTTAAAGAATCAGATCTTTTTCCGGGACGTGGTCGCCTTCAAGTCCACCTTCGGCGACGAAGGAGGCGCGATGCGGCAGTCCGGCGTTGAGGTGAATCGGATCAACGCGGCACTGACAATCGAACGGGACGTGTTCGGCTTCGCCGTCAAGAATTTCCTCCCGTTGCTGTGCATCCTGGTCGCCGTTCTGATTGGTTACGCGCTCGCCCCCGATGTCATCAATCCGCGCGTGTCCATCGGCGTGACGGCTTTGCTGACCACTTCAGTGCTCTATCAAAAGCTGGCTGGCGACTTACCCACGGTCACCTACATCACCGCGATGGACTATGTTTTCTTCGCGTTTTTCGGGTTCTGCGTGCTCTTCCTATTGCTCACCGTAGTGACGTATGACTTGCACAAGTCAAAGCGGGACGGCCTGACGGCCAACCTCAATCGGGGCGGATTTGCTCTAACGTTGATTACTCTCGCGGCGACGCTGGCTTTTGTGTGGGTGCGCTACTGGGGCGCTGCATAGGGATCTGACTGGCCTCTGTTGCCTTGTGAGCATACTCGCTCACCTCGCATCGTGTCGAGGTCTTAGAAACTTGGGGCTTCGCCCCTGCCGCACCGGTGGATGCACCGGCGCCCAGGCACGCGAACATTGACGTGATTAATTTGCGCCGCTCCATAGTCGGCTCCTCAGCCTCCCGCCTTCAAGCCGCGTACCGCCACTTGGAGAAAAAGCTGCACATCCTCCAAGCTTGCGGTCGGCGTGCCATCCGTGGATTTGGGCGAGAGAGTCAGCTTCCATTGCTTGCCAATCGGACTCGCGTTGTGGGTTGCGCCGATCCCAGCGATTTCCATCTCTCGCGCCGAGTCGCGGTTTGCCACGCGACCGAGGAAAAAGACCGGCAGCGATCGCTGATCCAGTTCGTTGGCTGCGCCCGATAGATGCGTTACCGTCGCGTTGGGAGGCGCAGACAAGCGGGCCCACCAGAAGCCTTGCGGCGTAGGGGCCACCGCCGTTGCGTCGGCCTTGCCCTTCGGTTTTTGGGACGCGTTCTGTGAGGCGTACTCGGCCGTCTCCTGCCGACCCACCACCGCCAATCCCAGACCGCGCAGCCGGACGTGAGCCTGGCCCTGGAACAATTCGGCGGGCACGTCGAAGGTCCATTGGGACGCGGAACGGCCGGCTTCCCACTGCCCCTTGGCCAATTCCTTGACCGAAACGGCCAGCACGTAAGTCTGGTCCATTTGCGAGATTTGGGCGACCCGGTTTTTCGCCGTCTGTACCCAGGCCGCCACTTCATCGAAGTAGGCCGCCTTTCCTTCTTGCGGAAAGGGTGCGGCATAGTCATACAGTTCTTTGAGACCGCGTCGAGCCGGGATCAAGCGCGCCAACGCCTCGCGAAACTCGAAGGAGAAGCGCCGTTCCAAGAGTGCGATTCGCTCACTGTAATTCAACAAGCCGCCGGGACTCTGTGCCTGGAATGCCTGCTCCCAAAACGCGTCCCGCTCCAACTGCGCTCGCTCTCCGCGAAAACCGATATCGGCGAGAGAAAACTTTGTCTGCAACGCCAAGCTCTCCTTCCGCAGCCGGCCCGCCTCGGAGGTTGCCAGGGCCGCGAATCTTCGGGCCATCAGGTCGAAAACCTGTTCCCAGGCAGACTCGTCCATCTCCTGGCGCGCGGCGTCATAGAGGTGGTCCGGCTTGGTCTTGGAAACGCCGTCGAAGGTGAAGCTGGCGTCATCGCCCCTGAGTTCGCTGTCCTTCAGCGGATAGGCGGACAGCCAGGCGGTCAATTCCCGCGCCGCCATCCGCTTGTTGAAGCCGTGTGCCACTAATTCGTCCGTCAGTCCCTTCAGTTGCGCCTCGGCGTTCTTGTGATTGGTCTCCAAACTGCTTTCCGCGCCGCTCTCCATTGCGGCGCGCTCGTATGGCAGCGTATCGGCGCCGGCCTGGCGCTCACGTTCCCGCACCTGGTCGAGACGGAAGAACCGATCCAGCTCGAGTTGCAATTTCCATTTGTCCATCTGCAGCGCATCGCGCTGCGATCTCAACGCGGTGCAACGCTCCAGGAACGCGGCGGCCTGATTGAGCAGCGGCTCCACGTGCAGGTAATTGAAATCGCCGTCGGATTCGAGCGGTGAAAACTTGAACGCGCTCTCGATCGGCTGGATCGCGGAAAGGCCTTCGGCGGGAATACCATACAGCTCTGCCGATTTCGTTCGTAGCGCGGTCACGTCTTTCCGCCGCGACGCGAGCGGTTTGCGTCCTTCCTCGACGGCCCGCTGGTCGATTGCGACCTCAACCTGTTGCTCGATGGCCGATCGGGCCTTGGCGCTCAGAGCCTCTCTGAGCGGTGTGGTCTTCTTTGTTTGCACCAGCGACTCCTCGAGATTCGGCGGCTGGGACGAAGCGCGTCACCGAAGCGCGTCACCGAAGCGCGTCACCGAAGCGCGCCACAGATGCGATTGTACACCAGCAGCGCTTCGCCTTTGTGACAATTCCATGTGTTAGATTCGATCGCATCGTTGGGCACCGGTCCACGCTAGAGCATCTGGATTCGGAATCCGTGGCGGAGCCGCTCCGCCCAGGACGTGGCAGCTTTTGACAAGTACTACTTCAGCGGTGAGAAATCCGTCGGCTCGGCGAAAACGGAAGTGACTTTCGAAACGATTTTGCCGTTGGCCTCGGATTCCTTCTGTACTTTCTGCCATTCCGGATCGGCGACGAAGTCTCTCCAGCTCTGCTTGGCGGCATCGCGGCTGGGGAACGACAGAATGTAAATGAGAGTGTTCTTGGCCAGCGGATCATCGGTGGGGGCGAAATAAGCTACGTTGGTCATCCCGTGTTTCTTGAAGATGCGCATGGTGTTCTCGCGAAACCGCGTGTGTAGCGCGTCGAGTCTACCTTCTTCGGTGGTATATGTGCGAATTTCGAAGACCTTATCATTCCCCGCGGCATGAGCGGTTGTAGTCTTGCCGAACCAGTAACCCACAGCCGCGGCGGTGAGCGCGATCAAGAGCGTAGGAGCGAATCTTTTTTGCATCGTGCCCGGAATTCTATCACTCAGGACGGATCGGTGTGTTTCCTAACCCAGCGCGGGGCGGAGCCGGTGGCTTGACTCAAGATGAAGTTCAACTGTCCGGTATGATGCTGAACATGGCGAAGGTTGTACAAAAGCAGCTCTGCCACGGTGACGTCGACCCATTCGAAGCCGCATCGCTCGCGTGCCTGCTCGTCTCTCAGTGCGGCAATCGTGACGCGGCATTTGCCGCGGCCATGCGTCAGATAGTTGCTTAGCTCCGCT
>DATFZA010000182.1:0-9241 GCA_035314765.1 Bryobacteraceae bacterium | reverse complement strand
GACAAAGAAGGCGAAGCGGTGATGGCAGACTTCTTCGCCAAGATCGACACCACCATCATGGGCCGCAAGACGGCGGCTGCCACGGCGGAAATGCGCAAGAGCGGCGAGGTACCGGAGATGCCGGGTATCTCCAACTACGTATTCTCGCGACGTTGGAAGCCGGGCAAACGCGACGGATTCGAAGTGGTCAGCGGCTCTCTGACAGCCTTCGTGAGCAAGCTAAAACGCCGCGCAGGAAAAGACATCTACTTGGGCGGCGGGGGCCAGTTGTGCCGCAGTTTCCTCAAAGAGGATTTGGTGGACGAACTCTTCATCGGTCTTGGTCCCGTTCTTTTGGGTGACGGCATCCCCGGCTTCCCGGGCAAGTTCCCGCAGCGCGACTTCAAGTTGACAGAGTGCAAGTCCTACTCGAATGGATCGGTCGGGCTACGCTACGAGAGGATGCGGACGAAGACAAGCCGATAATCCGGCGCCTTCAGCCGGTAGAGACGGCGCGGTGCGGGACCGGCTGGCCGGCGCGCAGACGGCGCGCCCTCAGCTCGCGACCTGGTGCACGATGGCGGAGAGCCTGGCCTCGGTCGCGTCGTCCAGCGCGGTGAAGTACCACGCGGATTCAATGAGCTGGTGCGGCGCGCCCTCCTCGCGGGTGAGGTTCGCCTCCTGGGTGAAGCCGAACGTCATGTATTTCTTGTCAGCGCGAAAGAAGCAGACGGTCTTGCCGTCCTTCGCGTACCCCGGCATGCCATACCACACGGCCGGCTGGAGCGCGGGCGCGCTGCGCAGGATGAGCGCGTGGAGGCGCTCGCCCATGGCGCGGTAGGGCGCCGGCATCACGGCGATCTTCGCGAGCACCGCGCCCTCGGCGCCGGCCTTCTTCGCATCCGGGTTCGCGGTCTTCGTCGCCTTCTTGGCCGCCTTCTTCTTAGCCGCTGCCTTCTTCTTAGCCATGGAGACTCCGCACGCCGGCGAACCGCTTAAACATGTCCGCCGGCGCGCGCTCCTCGAGGTGGTTCTCCAGGCGGTCCCAGAGGGCATGGGTCGCGGGCGCTCCCACGGTGGCGAGCTTCACCGTCGCCGTCGGCAGGTGCGGATGCTGATCGACGAAATGTCGCCCGAGGACCGGTCTAACCATACCCAGGCTCCCTTCGGCGTCGGTGTGGACGGCGGCTTGAAAACCGTCTCCCCTAACCCGCCGCTCCATTTAAGGACGCTCCTTTTTTCCAAACGATGGCCGAAAACTAGCCCTCAGGTCAGTCGACCCGAATCGACCCGGGCGGGCCGAGTATTCATTGATGCCGTGTGTGCGAAAGGGAGCCATCAGTTAGTGAGTTAGTGTCAACTTGTACCAGACCGGCGCAAAATCGACGAGGACCAGCGCGCCGAGAACCGCCAGCCCTTTAAGTACGCGGAAGGCGCCGATCGACGCGGGCGCGATGGGCTTCACCGACAACCGTCCATAGGCGATGAACGCGGCGACCCCTCCCAGCACCAGATTGATGGGCACAAAGTTGTACTCGCCCCGCACGATATGAAATAGAGCCGCGAGGATCATGACCAGCGTCAGCCCGATGGCGGCAATCGGCGTGAGCTTCGGCTTGACTCCGGTCATCGCCGGCAGGATTAGACCGACGCCTCCAAGAAATTCACAGACCCCGATGAAGATGAACAGGTCCCGCGGCAGCGCGGAAAACCAAGGCACATCACGCTGCGACTGGTTCCACAGGGCCTGATTGTAACAGCAGACTTTGCCGAAACCGTTGAGGCTGAAGAAGACGCCCCAGAACACTTGTACGGTCCACAGTGCGGTATTCATGGTTGCCTCCATCTCGATTCACGACTCTTGAGCCGGCTTAGGCGTCCAGTTGGGCGATTCAACGCCGAACTGCTTGGCGTACTCGGCGCGCAAGCGCTGCCAACCTTCGAACTTCATCGCGTCGACACCAACGACGCTGCCGATGGGAGTTCCGCTGAGAAGGCGATCCAGAACATCGAAGCAGATGTGCCAGCCCGCCGCGCCCCACGAGATGAAGCGGCGATCGATGTTGTGCCACAGGGTTAGGCGCGTGCCGCCACCCAACGCTTCGAGTTCCCACCGGATATCGCTGTACTCAAGCAACTTGGGAGCGTCGGCTCGCGTCACTGTCGTCTCGAACGGCGTGGGCGTTCCCACCCAGGTGAGATTCACCCTGGTTCCCACCGTACCGAGGCTCCCATCGACCACGAAGGGCGCCCACTCGCGCAGATGTACCGGGTCGGTCAGCGCCTGCCAGACTTTTTCCGGCGAGTGGCGCAGTTCTCTGACCAGAATGAGCGTCCACTTCTCTCCGTCCTTTCGTACCTGCGCCCCGCTGGCGGAACCCGGTGTGTACCGATCGCGATCTGTCATCTATCTTCTCCTCGTCCATCTATGGACGCTCATTTTGTTGTCCGACCGATCCGAAAATTTACATTCCACTGCGCGACCGAGCCGAGGTGCGTGTCAACTGTGCCGGCCTCGGGCAAATCGAAAAAGGCTTAGACATAATTAGTTATCAGCAGGTATCTTTCGCCAGGTATCTTTCGCCCGCTTGGGCAGGATAGATGGAGGCGATCATGTCGCTTCATCGGCCCCGCGCAAGCGGGCAGCACATTCTAGACTGCAACCCGGCTGGCCACGGCTATTTACCGCGAGGCTGTACCAGCAAGACCTGATTGCCATCGGGGTCCTCAAGACTAAACCACTTCACGCCGGACCCCGGGCCGAACAGGTCGTTTTTGACTTCGTTGACCTTAGCGCCCTTTACGCTGAGCTCCTGATGGGTTCCGGCAACGTCTGAAGTGGCAAAGTACAGCTTCATTGTGCCGGGCTTCATGTTTTCGTGAGCGGTGGTGAGGATAACGGAAGTTCCACCCTCAGGGAGGGCAAGCGCTACCCACCAATTGTGGTCGTCCCTGCGGTTATCCGATATGACTTTCAAGCCCAGTTTGTCCGAATAAAACGCTTTCGCCTTCGGCATGTCGGTAACAGCAATGCTGAACATCATAAGGTTGTCGATAGTGGGTTTCATTTTATCCTTGTCTTCCGTTTCGCCGCCCCTCGTGGCGGCCGGCGACAGCAGCAGGGCCGAGCCTGCCAGGGCACCATGGATTGCAAACATACGCCGGTTCATATTTCAAGGTCCTTTCTGCTTTGTCTAAAATTTCACGAACGGACTGCCATCCTGTTGAGCGGCCGCCTTTAATAGCGTGCCAGCTGGTTGAGCTGAATGAGGTTGCCGCAGGTGTCGTTCAGCTTCGCAATGGTCGCGCCGGGCACGCCGGTGGGCGGCATTGTGAACTCGGCGCCGCGGGCCTTGATCCGCTCGTAGTCGCCTTTGACGTCGTCGGTAAAGAACATAGCCGCGGGCTGGCCCTGTTGAAACATCGCCTGCTGATACGCTTTGGCTGCCGGGTTGTCGTTCAGCGCCAGTTGCAGCTCAGTGCCGTCCGGCTCCTCGGGCGAGGCTACGGTCAGCCAGCGAAATGGGCCGTTACTGAAATCGGCCTTCTTGGCAAAGCCGAGTACCTCCGTATAGAAGCGCAGGGCCTTGTCCTGGTCGTCCACGTACACGCTCATCACTTTGATTTTCATTTCTTTTCTCCTTTGTCACGTTCGCGGTTTGGGCCGCGTCGTCTTTTCCTTGCCTTTCTTCTTTGTCGGTGTTGGTTGATTCATGTGACCCATGTGATCCATGCGGTCGAGGTGGCGTTCGAGAGCATCTACGTGAGCGGACCAGAACCGGCGGAACGGAGCCAGCCAGGCATCGACCTCCTGAAGTGGTTCAGGTTTCAGCCGGTAAAGACGGCGCTGTGCGTCCACTGTCGATTCCACGAAACCGGCCTCGCGCAGCACCCGCAGGTGCTTTGACACGGCCGGCTGCGGCATACGCAGTTGACGCTCGATCTCTCCCACCGACTGTTGCGACGAGACCAGCAGACTCAGTATCGCGCGGCGGTTCGGCTCCGCAATGATTTCGAACACAGATTCCACGCTCATAATATACTCTACAGAGCATATACGTGTCAAGGTATATTTTGGCGCCGGGCCCAGGCAGCGGTTTCAGCCGGCGTGTTGTCTAGCCTTGTCTAGCCCCTGACGTTTCGGCGCTGGACGGAAGGCGCTGCTTGATCAAAGCCCGTGCTAGCCGGACCAGGGGGCCGGCGTGCACCGGCTAGAGCCTGTGCAGCACAGGTCAAAAGTCTGTGCCACGAGATGCTGCTGACTGCTTGAATCAAGTAGCACCTCCGTCTAACCCTGAACGTTAGTGAGGGGATCGGGCACCGATCCCCTCACTAACGTTCAGGGTTAGACATGGGTCAACATGGGTCAACATGGTTCAGAAATGTACAAACTCCAGGCACCGGCTAAAGCCTGTGCTATCCCGGCCTTATCCAGAGACAAGGCCGGGACGAAGATTACCTATCACGCCGTGCGCATGGCTTCCGATTTATCGGCGCCACTGAGAGCGGCCTGCGCCGCGGCGAGCCGGGCGATGGGTACGCGGTAGGGCGAGCAGGAAACATAGTCCATGCCCACGCGGTGACAAAACTCGACGGACGACGGGTCGCCGCCGTGCTCGCCGCAGATGCCGATCTCCAAATCCTTACGCGTCAAGCGACCCAGGCGAACCGCTTCCTGAATCAGCTTGCCCACGCCTTCCTGATCGATCGATTGGAACGGATCGGCTTTGAAGATCTTCAGCTCTTCGTACTTTTTGGAGAACTTGGTGTAGTCGTCGCGCGACATGCCCAACGTGGTTTGCGTCAGGTCGTTGGTGCCGAAGCTGAAAAACTCCGCCACTTTGGCGATCTCGTCGGCGGTCATGGCGCCGCGCGGGATTTCGATCATGGTGCCCACCAGATACTTGAGATCCGGCATGTCCGCGGCGGCGAGAACTTCTTTGGCGACGCGATCGACGATCTCTTTCTGCATCTCCAGTTCGCGCGCGAAGCCAACCAGCGGAATCATCACTTCCGGCAGCACTTTCTTGCCCTTATTCGCCACCACGACGGCGGCTTCAAAAATGGCGCGGGCCTGCATTTCCGTGATCTCGGGATGGATGATGCCCAGCCGGCAACCACGGAAGCCCAGCATGGGGTTGAATTCGTGCAGTTCCTCGACGCGCTTCAGCAACTCGGGAAGTTTCTTTTTCAACTCGCCGACGGGAATTCCGTAGGACTCGGACATGGCGCGCTTTGCTTTTATGTCGGCATGCGGCAGACGCGCCAGATCTACCATCAGGTTCTCGCGCTTTGGCAGAAACTCATGCAGCGGCGGATCGAGCGTGCGGATGATCACCGGCAGGCCTTCCATCGCTTCAAACAGGCCAATAAAATCCTTGCGCTGCATGGGGAGCAACTTCTGCAGCGCTTTCTTGCGGGTCTTCTCATCGGTGGACAGAATCATCGCCTGCATGTGAGGGATGCGATCGGGCGCAAAGAACATGTGCTCGGTGCGGCACAGGCCGATTCCTTCGGCGCCGAAGGCTCGGGCGGCTTTGGCGTCGCGCGGGATGTCGGCGTTGGCGCGCACTCCGAAGTTGCCGCGGAACTCGTCCGCCCATTTCATGAATTCGACAAATAGCGGGGAATTGGGATCCGGTTCTTTGGTTTGCCCTTGGCCCAAATAGACGTCGGCGGTGGCGCCGTCGAACGAGATCCAGTCGCCTTCTTTTACGGTGATGTCCTTTCCGCCGGCCTTCACGGTGAACAGCTTCTTATGTTCGTCAATGGCGATTGCGCCCGCGCCAACGATGCAGGGCAAGCCCATGCCGCGCGCAACCACGGCGGCGTGGCTCGATTTGCCGCCCACGGCGGTGAGAACGCCCTTGGCCACTTCCATGCCGTGAATGTCGTCCGGCGTAGTTTCTTTGCGGACCAGAATCACGGGGCCTTTCTTCGAGGCTTCTACAGCATCATCGGCGGTGAAGACCGCGCGGCCGACCGCTGCACCCGGTGAGGCGTCGATCCCGTTGGTCAGCTTGACCAGCTTCTTGAGCGAGTTCGCGTCGAACATCGGATGCAACAGTTGATCCAGTTGGTTGGGCGCGACGCGCAGCACCGCTTCTTTCTTAGTGATCATGCCCTCTTTGTGCATGTCCACCGCGACACGCACGGCCGCCGCTCCGGTGCGCTTGCCATTGCGGGTTTGCAGCATGAAGAGCTTGCCATTCTCGATGGTGAACTCGAAGTCCTGCATGTCGCGGTAATGTTTTTCGAGGTTCGAAGTGATCTCGCGGAGCTGGTTGTAAGCCCCTGGCATGATCGTCTGGAGGTCTTGAATCGGCAGCGGAGTGCGGATTCCAGCCACTACGTCTTCACCTTGCGCGTTCATCAGAAACTCGCCCCAGAACTGCCTTTCGCCCGTAGCCGGGTTGCGTGTGAAGCCCACGCCGGTGCCGCAGTTGTCGCCCATGTTGCCGAACACCATGGCCTGCACGTTGGCGGCGGTGCCCAGGTCGTCGGGGATCTTTTCCATACGGCGATAGTTGGCGGCATTCTTGCCCCACCAGGACCTGAATACTGCGTCACGGGACATGGCCAGTTGCTCGCGCGCGTCTTGCGGGAAGGGTTTGCCGGTTTCCTTGTGCACCAGCTTCTTGTAGCCGTCGATGATCACTTTGAGATCTTCCGCCGTGAGATCGGTATCCTGCTTGGCTTTGACCTTGTGCTTGCGGTCGTCGAAGATTTTGTCGAACTTGGCCATCTCGATATCCAGCGCCACTTCGCCGAACATCTGGATGAAGCGGCGATAGCAATCGTAGGCAAAACGGGGATTACCGCTCTTCCTGGCCAGACCTTCCACGGTCTCGTCATTCAAGCCGAGGTTCAGGATGGTGTTCATCATGCCCGGCATGGAGAATTTCGCTCCGGAGCGGACGCTCAGCAACAGCGGATGGGCAGCATCGCCGAGCTTCTGGCCCATGCGTCCTTCCAACTGCGTCAGGGCGTGATCGATCTCTTGCTGGATGTCCTCCGGAACGCTGTTCTTGTTTTGAAAATAGAGATTGCAGACTTCGGTGGAAATGGTAAATCCGGGCGGGACGGGCACGCCGGCCCGGCTCATTTCCGCGAGCCCGGAGCCTTTGCCTCCGAGCACGTCTTTCATCTTGCCGTCTCCATCGGCGGTTCCCGCGCCGAACGCGTATACGTATTTTTTGCTCATGATCCTTTTTCGGTGACGATTTCGGAGAAATCCGCGATCGTCGAAAATTCAGTTAGTAAGTTGTGCAGCAAAGTCAGCCGGTTGGCGCGGATGGCTTCGTCGGTCGAGTTGACCAGCACTTTGTCGAAGAATAAGTCGATTTTGGGGCGCATGGCCGCGATGCGTGTTTCGAGCGGCTGGCCGGCGGTTCGCTGATACTCGCTGTAAAGGTCCTGTTCCGGACCGGCTTCGAGCAGCGCGGGATTGATGTTGCCTTGCGCGTCGAAGTTGGCTTGCTTCAGAATGTTCTTGATGCGCTTAAAGCTAGCGGCTAGCGGTTCGAAATCCGTGGTGGGGCGAATGGTTTGCACGCGGTTCAGCCGGGCTTCCAGATCGCCCAGGTGTTCCCAGCCGACGGCCATGCAAGCGCGTACCTCATCATATTTATGGTTATGGACATCGCGGAAGTAGTATTCGACGCGATCGCGGAGGAACTCGCGCAGAGCGGGATTTTCAGTTCGAAGCGGGAAGTCGAGCTTTCCTTCGGCTATGATTCTCACAACACCTTGCGCGGCTCGGCGCAGCGCGAAGGGATCTCTTGATCCGCTGGGAATCAAGCCAACCCGGAAGCATTCCGTTAAGGTATCCCATTTGTCGGCGAACGCGACAATTCTGCCTGCTGGCGTAGCGGGAATCGGATCCTCCATGCTTAGCGGCTTGTAGTGATCGTAAATGGCGCGCCAGACTTCTTCCGGTTCGCCCTGCTGCTTGGCATAGAGACCGCCCATTACGCCCTGGAGGTCCGTGAACTCTTTCACCATGTCAGTGGTGAGGTCGCACTTGCACAACTTGGCCGCCTTCATTGCGGCCTTTCCGAATGGGCTCGCCAGTGCTTCTAGGCGTTGCGACTTCTCGTAATACGAACCGATTTGCGCCTGGAAGGTGACGTTCATCAAGTCACTAAGCCTGTCTGACAGTTCGCGCTTGAGATCGTTCTGCCAGAAGAAGCGTGCGTCATTGAAGCGCGCACGCAACACGCGCTCATTGCCCTGCCGGACCAGCCCGTCCGGATCGGCGTTGGTGTTCATCACGGCGATAAAGTACGGCGCCAGGTTGCCGTCCGCATCGAGCACGGAGAAGTACTTCTGGTGATGCTTCATCACCGTCACCAGCACTTCCTGCGGCAGCTCCAGAAATTGCGAATCGAAAGATCCCAGGATGGCGGCGGGAAATTCAGTAATGTAGACCAGCGTATGCAACAGATCGGCATCGTGCTTGACGTGCAGGCCCGTGCCTTGGAGCAAGGACTCGATATCGTGCTCGATTTTCTGGCGGCGTTCTTCGGCGGACAGGATGACGCCATTGGCGCGAAGCTGCTCGTCAAAGTCCGCGATGGTCACAGGCACACATGGCTTGCCAAGCAGACGGTGACCGGCTGTCGTGTTGCCGGTTCTTACGCCGGCAATCTCGAATGGGACGATTTCTGTATCGAGCAGCGCCACCAACCAACGGATCGGCCGAATGAAGCGCTCCGTTCCCTTCCCGTTCCAGTACATCGCCTTGGGCCACTGAATTCGCAAAATCAAACCCGGCAGGTCACGGCTCAAGATGACAGAGGCCGGTTGTCCCTGCGTCTGCTTCCGGAAGCTGAAGTATTCTCCCTTGGCAGTGGACTCCACTGCGAGCTTATCGGCCGTGGTGCCCATTTTCTTGGCGAAACCGGCGGCTGCGCCCGCGCCCGCCGATTTGGGAGGTCCCAAAACGAGTTCTTCGGTATCCGCCTGGCGATCGAGCAACCCTCCGGCTCTGAGGACCAGCCGCCGGGGAGTGGAGTCTACCGATGTGACGCGGCCGCCTAACGACTGCTGATCGAGCAGCGTCTGGAACATGTCCTGCAGTTGATTGAGCGCCGGAACCAGCATCCAATCGGGGATTTCTTCGACGCCAATTTCGAGCAGGAAAGGGAGGCTCATGGGGCCTCCGGGGCGACCAGGGGGTCGCCCGCCGACCAGGGGGTCGGCCCCACAAGGTGGCATGGCGCCGCAATAAGCTTGCTCATGCGGCGGTCTCCTCTTGCGC
>DATFZA010000181.1:0-9113 GCA_035314765.1 Bryobacteraceae bacterium | reverse complement strand
GATTGGGGGCCAGAAAAAACAGGAACAAGGCGGGATATTTGCCTCCCGGAAAAGCGGCTTCGGCGAAAGCCGCCAAGGCAATCTGCTTGTCGCGAACCAGTTGCTTATACAACATGCCAGTCCGGCCTCCGGCGAGTACCTCCGACAGCACATCGAACACTGGGTCGTCTTTGTCCAACTGATCGGGACGTTTGTAGGCTATGGCCATCATCGGCTGGCTGGGCGTTTCCACCGCCACGCGTTTCTCGCCTTCCTGCGGCGGCTCTACCGTGCGCGGGCCGCTAGGCAGTGGGCCCGCGGGAACAATGGAGAAATACTTCTCAGCCAGCCGCTTGCATTCGGCCGGGCTCACGTCGCCGGCGATGCCGATCGTGATATTGCCCGGCACATAATATTTCTTGTAAAACATCACCGCTTCCGGCAGGCGGAAGTTCTCGATATCGCTGGCCCAGCCGGCCGGCGAATTGCGATAGGGGTGCGCTTCAAACGCGGTGGCCAGCAGAGCTTCCACCAGCTTGCCTTGCGGGCTGGACTCCACGCGCATGCGGCGTTCCTCGCGCACTACATCGCGTTCCTTGTAAAACTCGCGAAAAACCGGATCGTAGAAGCGTTGGGACTCCAGCAGAAACCACAGCTCGATGCGGTTGCGTGGAAAGTTGTAGAAGTAATCCGTGGAATCGTTGCCAGTGCCGGCGTTGAGACCCACTCCGCCATTCTGTTCGATCAGCGTAGGATACGCGTTGGGAACCACGAAGCCATTGGCCGTCTCCATGGCATCTTTCAACTGCTTTTCCATTTCCGACAGCCTGGCCGGATCGGCCTTCGGTCCCTTGTTGCGCTCGGCGTCGTAGCGGTCGTAGACACGCTCCACTTCGTCCATCGCTTTCTTTTCCAAGGCGTAATTGGTCGTGCCAATGGTCTCCGTCCCCTTGAACGCCATGTGTTCGAACATGTGCGCGATTCCGGTCTCGCCGCTGGGGTCGTCCACCGCGCCGGCGTTGACGTGAGAATGGAACGACACAACCGGCGCGTCGTGGCGCTCCAGGATGATGAAGTGCAGGCCGTTGGGGAGAGTAAACTCGGTGACTCGCTTCTCGAACTCTTTCAGCGATTGCGCAGCGCCGAGGGCCCCAAACAGCAGAGCGAAGGCGAAGCATTTCTGGCTTATTTTCATGTGGGAAAACCGCGGACAAATCTCTTTTCTATTGTACCCGGGCCTATTGGATGCCGCCTATTTGATCTCGATAGTGACGACGTTCGAAATTTGGCCATCCACCGTGAGCATGATATCGGCAACGCCCGACCCGGCCAGGCTCGCGGGCAGCAGGACGTTTACCTGATCCAGTCCGGCGAAAGCACCCTGTGCGCCGGCAAAAGTCGCAGGAAGACTCATGCCGTTCACGGTCACTTGCATCTTCGATAACGCGCTGCGATTGCGGATGCCGGTGCCGTAAAGCGTCAGATAGGTCGCACCGGAGGTCACATTGACGGGCGTGGCGGCGCAGGTGGATCCAACGCAAGTGAAAACCGGAATCGGCACTTGGATATTACCGGATTGCACCTGAATCGCCGTGGCTGCCGCTGTCCCTGCGCCAGCCCCGTTGATGGTGAACAAGGTTGGGGCCACGGTCTGAACAGCCTCCGTGGTCGAGGCGCCATTTACGGACACCATTGCTGCGCCCGCGGCCGTGCCGTCAGGTACCACGAAATTAATTTGACTCGGGGAAACGTAGATCAGCGGGGCTAGCCGTGCCACGTTGTTGCCGTCCGTCACGGTAACCGAGATCCCACCCAGCGTGGTGGGCAAGGGAAGGGAAGACGCCTGTGTTGTAGTTGAGGCCAGACCGGTTCCATAAAGAGCGGCCAGTGAATCCGGCGCGATATTTGGGCTAACCGAGGCCGCCGAGTAAACTGTCAAGCCGGTGACGACCCCGTAGTAGCGCGCCATCCAGTACGGCAGGATGTAGTCGATTCCGTTGTCTTCAATGATGCCGGAGCCGCCGCCCGTTCCGCCTCCGATGAGTTGAAACGGCGAGACCTGCCAGAGAAACTCCTCCGGTGGGCGCAGAGGCACGGGAACCGGGGCACACGCCTGGCTGCCGCACACCGCCACGGATTTGGTGAGATCGACATAAACATCTCTTGTTGGCACCATCAAAAGCTGATCCAGCAGCATGCGGTTCTCGCTGTCGCGATTGACGTCAACGCCATTCAGTCCCCGGTCCACCACGTCGAAGAACCCGTTAAGCTGCGGAGCGGTGTGATCGCGCACCAACTGATAGGCGCTGGCGTAGACAGTTTGCCAGGAACTGCTCTCCAGGCGGACGAGATTGTAGAACGTCATGTAATCGAGGTTGAATTTGAAATACGAGTCGTCACTCAGCGTGTCGAAGCCCGCCGGTGCGCCCACCGTCGTCCCGAGCAGGATTCTCTGTTCGTCATAATAATCGGAAAACTGATCGGAGTTCACGTGTCGGGCAACCTGCAGCAGCGCCAGCAGCTCATCCGGACGCACCAGGAAGCTGTCGGCGCTTCCTGGTGCGGCGATCTTCCAATTGTTTCCGGTCAAGAAGCGAACCAGCAGCGTAACCAGATTGCCGATCGAACTCTGCACTCCTGTATCGTTGACCATGTCGTAGGCGATACCCAAACCGAAAATCGCGCCGACGTACTCGTCCCGCGACGTGTTGCCAACCCAGAACCACGGCGCTGCCTGGATAATCCCATTGGCCGATTCCTCGCTGGCGATTCCAGCCGCATAGGGCGAGTTCGCCGGGACAATGCAGCGCGCCAGAAGATTGTTGCCGGTTACATCCAACAGGCTCGTCAGACCCGCAACAGCGCCCTTGACGTTGGCCAGCGCATCGGCGGATGCCGTCACCTTATAGCGGAAGGCCTCGGCGGCCAGATATGCGCCGGTCCACAACGCGGAGTCCCCACAGCGCGTGTAACCGACGATCTGCTCGCTGGTGGGCGAAGAATAGATCGGATCGAGAATGGTCCCGAACGGCAGGTGTTTGGCTTGTATGTTGGCCGAAATCGCTAGCGCGTCGGCTTCCGAAGCATAGACGGGAGAAATGAGCACCAGGACAACAGCACAAACGGCAAGACTCAAACGACCAATAGCCATACGACCCCACTCTTCCGTATGACGCAGAAATAAGCCAGACCGTTCCCGGGTCAGATCATGTTGTGGGGTGGAACCCGGGAAACCCGGGGACGGACGAGGCGTTCCCCGGTTTTGTCGTTTATATTAAATCTTGAACTTCTGTGGCCGCGCGCCAGTAGAAGTACGGTAAGCGGTGACACGCGGCCGCCCGAATCGAGAAAAGGAGCCAGCCATCATGATCTTCTGGCAGGATCTGAAATTCGCTTTCCGTTCCTTGGCGCGCACCAAGGGGCTGACCCTCGCTGTAGTCCTCACCCTGGCGCTCGGCATCGGCGCCAACGCCGCCATTTTCAGTCTGGTGCGCGGCGTGCTGCTGCGTCCGCTGGTCAATCGCGATGAGGACCGGCTGATCTACATTCGCCAGAGCGCTCGCGGCATGGGCATGGACAACGCGACTTTTTCGGTGCCGGAGATCCTGGACCTGCGCGCGCGCATCAAGACGCTGACCGAGTTCGGCGACTTCTCGACCATCGGATTCAGCATGGTTGGCCTGGGCGAGCCGCGTGAGGTTCGCGCGGGCGTGGTTGGCGGGTCGTATTTCGAAGTGATGGGATTACACCCGGTGCTCGGCCGGTTGCTGGATATGCGGGACGATGGGCCGAAGGCCGCCGGCGCCATGGTCCTGACCTATCGTTTCTGGACCACCGCGCTCAAGAGCGATCCGTCGGTGCTCGGCAAGACCGTGCGGCTGGACTCGTTTGGTTCCCGTTCGGCGAATATCGTGGGCGTGCTCGAACCCTCCGTGCCTTATCCGGCCGAGACCGAGATCATCGCTAACATCGTTACCAGTCCGCATCATCTGTCGGCGACGATGGTCACCGGACGGGTCCATCGAATGACGGAACTGTTTGCCCGGCTCGCCCCTGGCGCCGATCTCGATTCGGCGCGCGCGGAGCTGCGGACAGTCTATGCCGCAATGCTGAAGGACCATCCTGAAGCGTATTCACCCAAGGCGGACTTCCGTATTGAAGCCAGGCGGCTGCGGGACCAAATCACCTCGCGTGCAAGGACGGTCCTGTTGGTGCTTATGGCCGCTTCGCTGCTGGTGTTTGTCATTGCCTGTTCGAACGTCGCCAACTTGATTCTCGCGCGGACCGTGCGGCGTGAAGGGGAGTTGGGAATCCGAGCAGCGCTCGGCGCAAGCGCTGGCGATCTGCGCCGGACGCTGTTGGCCGAGAGTCTCCTGCTATGCGGCGCCGGAGCGGCGATCGGCGTCCTGAGCGCCCGGCCGATGGTCGCCATACTGGCCCGCTATGCTTCTCGTTTCTCCGTCCGGGCGCTCGATCTTACGGTCGACTCCAGCCAGCTTTGGGTGGGTGCGGGGTTGGCCTTGCTGGCGGCGGTGCTCTTGGCATTTGTCCCGCGACTGCCTTCGGCTGACGCGGCGCGCGGGTTCAGCCTGGCCAGTGGAAGCTTGCGAATTACCGGCAGCGCGAACCGCCGGTTGCGGATTTTCGCCGTGACGCAGATTGCCGCTTCTTTTGTGTTGCTGGCCGGCGCCAGTATGCTGCTCAAGACGCTGATGTCGCTGCAGGGCGCGCAAACCGGCCTGGACACGCGTCATGTGCTGGCGTTAAACGTTCCCATCATTTCGTATGGACGGACGCCGGATCAGATTTTGAGCTTCTACCGAGAGGCGATCCGGCGCATCACCGCGCTCCCCGGCGTGGACCGCGTCGCCGTGGGCGGGGCCGTTCCCTGGCGCGACGCAGGCCAATCCGGTCCAGGCTTCCAGTTCTCCGCGGACGGCCACGTGCGTGGGCCCGGCGAGGAGGATCCGCGCGCCCGCTTGCGCACCGTTTCGCCGGGCTTCTTCGCGGCGCTCGGTGTGCCCATGATCGCCGGACGCGACTTCAACGATGCCGACCGGCGGACCAGTGAGCCGGTGGTCATTGTGAGCCAGAGCGTGGCCCAGAGAATGTTTCCCAATCAGGACGCCGTCAACCGCCACGTGATGTGGACCGATCCCGTCATGAAATTCGTCGGCATGCTCCCCACGCCCATCCGGATCGTGGGCGTGGCGGCCGATATCGAAGACGAAAATGTGGCGCCAGGTCCGGCTTTGACCGTGTATCATCCGTTCGAGCAGGAGCAATTTGGCGGACGGATGTTCGTTCACACGCACACCGATCCGTATGCGTTGGTGACGCCGGTCACCCGCATCATCCGCAACATGTCCGTCGATCAGCCGGTAGAGCACGCGGCCACACTCGAAGACGTGCGCGCCGAAGTGCTGACGCCGGACCGGCTGAACACCTTCGTGTTCGGGGGCTTCGCCGCGGTCGCGCTCATTATTGCCGTGGTCGGGGTCGCGGGCGTACTGGCGTTCTCGGTCAGCGGGCGCACCAGGGAGTTCGGCATCCGGCTGGCGATTGGATCCCAGCCGAGCCGCCTTCTCACCGGCGTAATCGCCGAGGGCGCCGTGATGGCGGGCGCGGGCGTGATCGCCGGAGCGGTCTGCGGGTTTGCGCTGGCGCAACTCGCGGGCAGTTATTTCGAGGACGTCAAAATGCCGGGAGTCTGGCCGGTGGCTGGCGCTACGCTGGTGCTGCTATCCGCCGCGGTGTTCGCGTCGGTCCTGCCGGCGGCGCGCGCGGCGCGTGTCGACGTGATGCAGGCGCTGCGCGCGGATTAGCGCTTCCGGCTTAGCCGGGACAGCACATGGACAGCACAGGCTAAAGCCTGTGCCACGGGCTACCCGCATTCTACATTTCCGGTACACGCTGAAGCTGCCCTCGTGGCACGGGCTTTAGCCTGTGCAGCACCGTAGTTTCACGGCGTGCGCTTAGCGCGCGGCACGCCGCGCTCTGGCTTCATCCCTTTCCATAAGCACTCCACCGCAGCTCGGACAATCGCATCGCCCATGGCTCCATCATGCGCGCCTAGTCTTTCGAAGAAGGCGATTGTCTGCGCGGTCGACCACACCACCAGCGCGGCTGCGCCGGGGTCGACCGGCCCGATTCTGGCTGCCCGCTGCTCGCGAATCATGAACTCCATCAACTGGCGCCGGAGTACAACCAGTGCGGAGTCCGGCTGCCGGCGGGCGAATTCTTCGAAGACGAACGATGGATGCGTCATCACCGGAATCAGCACCGGCATCAGCAACCGAAAGTATTCGAGCATGGCGAACGTGATCTTCTCGAGCAACCGCTGCCCGGTCGCGCCGGGATGGTTGAGCATGCGGCTGACGTCGGCCACGGGCGGCGTCATGGCGGCAAAAAAGAGTTCCTCTTTAGTTGAGAAGCGCTGAAAAAGAACGCCCTCAGAGACGCCGGCCCTTCGGGCAATCTCTTTGGAAGATGCACCGAACCCCGCTTCGACGAACACGCTGCGCGCAATTTCCAGCAGTTCAGCGTCGGAGATGGTCTTCTTACGGGCCATTCTGCGTGGGTTTGCGAGCCACGTAGTACAGTGTACCGGGGCGCCTGCCTTGCTCCACGGTTTCGAGTCCAGCCTCTTGCATCATTTGCGGCCAGGTCGTGGCCGACCGCATGCGCGCGTGCGCCAATAGCGGTCCGAAAGTATAGTTGAGCCAGGCATCCTTGGCGATCACGACCAATAAGAACTCTCCACCCGGTTTTAGCACGCGCGCCGCCTCACTCAGTGCCGAGTGAACACCCTCACGATCTAGATGGTCAATGGCATAGCAACTGAGAATTCCGTCAAAAGAAGCGTCTGGGAAGGGCAGCTTGCGCATATCGCCGGTTTGGATGGCCGCCCGGCTGTCCACTCCCGCGGCGCGGAGATTGGCCAGCAGCTTTTCTTGCCCGCTAAAGCCTTTGCCAAAGTGCGCTTCGTATTGTTCGGTGAATAGATCGAGCGCAACCAAGGTGGCCTTCGGGCGCGCTTCGAGAAGCATGATGGATGAGCGCCCGGTGCCCGCTCCCATATCAAGCACCCGGCCAGTCCCGGCGCTGAGAAAGTTCTGCGTCGGCGGGTCCATGGGTCCGTTTACGTTTAGCCCGTAGAGCACCAGCGCGGCAGCCGAGCCGGCCCACAAAGTGAACGCGGCCGAGATCGCCAGCAAGATCCGAGACCAGCCGCGAAGATAGATCAATGCGCTCACGGCAAGCCCGATGACGGCAAGCGTCAGGTGACCATAGGAAAGGAACCAGGGGTAGGCGTAATCGATATGTGAGTACATACTTATTTATAGCGCAGTCCGATTCCCGCGGCAAGCGGAAAAAGGAATTTTCGAGCCCCTTAAACTGAGATGACTGCCCTATGCCCAACCGCCTGGTCATCTTGCTGCTCGCGTCTCCCTGCGTACTCGGGTTCGAAAGACCCGCGGCTCCGGAGATCGCTCGCTGCGAGCAAAAGGCGCGCAACGTCACCATCGTCCGGGACGATTGGGGCATCGCGCACGTCAACGGAAAAACCGACGCCGACGCCGTGTTCGGAATGATCTATGCGCAGGCCGAAGACGACTTCAATCGCGTGGAGACCAACTACATCAACGCGATGGGCCGCCTGGCGGAAGCGGAAGGCGAGTCCAAAATCTACCAGGACCTGCGCATGAAGCTGTTCATCGATCCGGCCGATTTGAAGCGGCAATACGCGGAAAGTCCGGCGTGGCTCAAGACTTTGATGAACGCCTTTGCCGACGGACTCAATTACTACCTGTTCAAGCACTCCGAAGTCACACCGCGCGTCATAAAACATTTCGAGCCCTGGATGGCGCTCAGCTTCACCGAGGGAAGCATCGGCGGCGACATCGAGCGCGTCAACCTGCGCCAGTTGGAAGCTTTTTACGGCAAAACTCCGCTGAGCGAAATTCCCGCCGATTCTCATCGGCCTGAGGATGGCTTTCCAGTAGAACCCTCCGGATCGAACGGCATCGCCATTGCGCCTTCCAACACAGCCGGCCACCATGCATTGTTGCTGATCAACCCGCACACGTCTTTCTTCTTCCGATCCGAATTGCAGATGACCAGCGGCCAGGGGCTGAACGCCTACGGCGCAGTGACCTGGGGCCAGTTTTTCGTTTATCAGGGATTCAACGAACGCGCCGGCTGGATGCATACTACCAGCGGCGTCGATGCCGTGGACGAATATCTGGAAACCGTCATGCAGAAGGGTGACCGCTTCTACTACAAATACGGCAGGCAAGAGCGCCCTGTAATAGCCAAGCAGATCGGCGTGCCTTACATGACCGATCACGGAATGGCCGAGAAGAAGTTCACCGTGTATCGCACCCATCATGGGCCGGTGATTCGCGAGGAGAACGGCAAGTGGGTGAGTATTCGGTTGATGCAGTTACCGATTAAGGCGCTAACGCAATCCTACCTGCGCACCAAAGCGAGAAGCTACAAAGAATACCGCCAGACCATGGAACTGAAAGCCAACTCGTCGAACAACACCGTCTTCGCGGACGCCGATGGCGACATCGCTTATTTCCATGGCAACTTCATTCCCCGGCGCGATACCAGTTTCGATTGGACTAAGCCGGTGGACGGCAGTAATCCCGCCACGGAGTGGAACGGACTTCTTGCGGTGGACGAAACGCCGCACTTGCTCAATCCGGCCAGCGGCTGGCTCTACAATACCAACAACTGGCCCTGGTCCGCGGCCGGGCCGAGCAGTCCGAAGCAGGCCGATTATCCTGCCTATGTGGAAAATGGCGGCGAGTCCGCCCGCGGCCTCCATGCCATCCGGGTGCTCGAGAACACCAGGAATTTCACGCTCGATTCGCTCATCGGCGCGGCTTACGATAGTTACCTGCCGTGGTTTGAAAAGAAGATTCCGGAACTAGCCAAGGCGTGGGATGAGTTGCCGGCTTCCGATCCCTTGAAAGCAAGACTGGCTGACCAAGTGGCTTTGCTGCGAGCCTGGGATCTGCGGTGGTCGATAAGCAGCGTTCCAACATCACTGGCCGTGTTCTGGGGGCAAGAGTTGCAGCGGGCGCCGAAAAGCGGCTTCTTGCAAGCGCTCGAAATAGCGTCCG
>DATFZA010000180.1:0-5904 GCA_035314765.1 Bryobacteraceae bacterium | reverse complement strand
ACTGGTGAGCAGCATGAGTATCGGACGTTTTGGATCTTCGCTCATGTCTTCTTCCCGATACCGGGCGCCGCGTCTCGCGCCGATCGTCGCGCATCAATTTCCCCAAGGTTCCCCGACTTTGCGGGGCCGCTGCCGTAGAATGCATTTTCCGGGCCGACCGGCCATTCCGTGAAGTGATATGCTTAGCAGGTGCTTGTGGCTGGATGCGCCGCTAGCGACCAGCGTGTCGATGACCGATGGTCGTCAATTGCCAAAGCGGCGGGCAGATCCGTAGTTTCGCGCTACTCCTCGTTAGTTCACTACCTGTATTTCCAAAATCTCAAAACGCACGCCATTGAAGGGCTGGCGGCGCTTTGGCAATTACCAATCATTCGCGGCCGCCGGATAACCGCGGTTACAACCAAGCTGCTGGTTCCTCATAATCACTCGTTCGAGTGATTTATGGGTACAGACGTGCGTTGATTCGTCCGCCGCGTAGCAGGTGCCGATTGTAGTTCGTCTTTCGGCAACCCAGTCAGGAGAACCAGGATGTGTTTAGCGGTTCCCGGAAAGCTCTTAAGCGTCGACGGGGAAGATCCCGCATTTCGCACTGGACGCGTGGACTTCTGCGGCGTGAAAAAAATTGTCAACCTGGCCTTCACGCCCGACGCCGAACCCGGTGACTTTTTATTGGTTCACGTCGGCTTCGCTCTCACGCGCGTCGGCGAAGCAGAAGCGCGTCGCACTTACCAATACCTCGCTGAGATCGGGGCGCTGGCGGAGGAAGGGCTCGCGCCCGTGGCGGACGACGGAGCCGCGACATGAAATATGTCGACGAATATCGCGACCCCAAAATCGCCCAAGCCGTAGCCAGCGAAATCGTCCGCAAGGTCACTCGACCCTGGGTGCTCATGGAAGTGTGCGGTGGCCAAACCCACACCTTGATGCGTTATGGCATCGATGAGCTGCTGCCCAGAGAAATCGAGCTGGTCCACGGGCCGGGATGCCCGGTCTGCGTGACGGCGCTCGAAATCGTAGACCGGGCCATACGCATTGCCTCGCTTCCCGGTGTCATTTTCACGTCCTACGGCGACATGCTCCGCGTCCCAGGCTCGCGGTCCGATCTGTTCCAAGCCAAGGCCAACGGCGCCGACGTTCGAGTGGTCTATTCGCCACTCGATGCTGTAAAGCTCGCGCGCGAGAATCCCGCGCGTAAAGTAGTTTTCTTCGGAGTCGGCTTTGAAACCACGGCTCCCGCCAACGCCATGGCTGTTTGGCAAGCCAGGCGCCAAGGCCTCACTAATTTCTCAATGTTGGTTTCGCATGTGCTGGTGCCTCCGGCCATGCGCTTGATTTTGAACTCGCCATCCAATCGCGTGCAAGGGTTTATTGCGCCCGGCCATGTCTGTACTGTCATGGGCTATCGCGAGTATGAAGCGTTGGTTTCGGAGTTTCGCGTGCCAATGGTGGTCGGCGGATTCGAGCCGCTGGATCTTCTGGAAGCGATTTCCATGCTGGTCTCCCAGCTCGAGGAAGGACGCGCCGAGGTTGAAAATCAATACGCCAGGTCGGTCAATCCAGAAGGCAATCTGCCCGCACAAAACATTCTGCGTGAGGTATTCGAAGTCTCTGACCGCCAGTGGCGCGGCATTGGGCCGATCGCCGAAAGCGGCTACCGGCTGCGCGACGAATTCGCGGATTTCGATGCCGAACGCATTTTTGGCGTGGAAGACTGCCACGCCGAGGAGCCCAAGGAGTGCATCAGCGCGCTAGTCCTCCAGGGGTTGAAGAAGCCGCTCGATTGCCCGGCGTTCGGCGCGCGTTGCACACCCATGACGCCGCTCGGCGCACCCATGGTTTCGGCCGAAGGTGCCTGCGCCGCTTACTACCAATACAGACGCCATGCCACTCATGCCTGAGACGATCACGCCAGAAGCAACCGCTGCCCAGGCCGCCGCCTTCGTTTGCCCGGCGCCTCTCGCTCAGCGCGGCCAAATCGTACTCGGCCACGGCAGCGGCGGCCGCCTGAGCGCGGAGCTTCTGCGCGATGTCTTTCTCCCGTTGTTTTCGAACCCCGTGCTCGACCGCATGGACGATCAGGCGGTGGTCGACATCGGCGGCGCCCGCGTGGCATTCACTACGGATTCGTTCGTAGTTCATCCTCTTTTCTTTCCCGGCGGCGATATCGGATCGCTCGCGGTGCACGGCACCATTAACGATCTGGCCATGGGGGGTGCCCGCCCGCTGTTTCTGAGCGCCGGGTTCATCCTGGAAGAAGGCTTTTCCACCGAAGCATTGCGCCTCATCGCGTCATCGATGGCGGATGCGGCAGCCGCGGCGGGTGTCTCCATCGTTACCGGCGACACGAAAGTAGTAGAGCGCGGCAAGGGCGATGGCCTGTACCTCAACACCACCGGCATCGGAATTGTTCCAGACGGCGTACGTCTCTCGTCCAGCCAAGCCAAGCCTGGCGATCGCGTCATTTTGAGCGGAGCGATTGGCGATCACGGCATCGCCATTCTCGCCAAGCGCGAGGGACTTGAATTCGAAACCGAGATCCTCAGCGACTCAGCCCCGCTCCACAATCTCGTGGCCGCGATGCTCGCCGCATCATCCGGCACGGACGCAATCCGCTGTCTTCGGGATCCCACACGGGGCGGTGTGTCGAGCGCGCTGAACGAGATCGCGGCGCAGTCCGGGGTAAGCATCCAGATCGATGAGACGTGCATCCTTGTGCGAGACGAAGTCAAAGGTGCATGCGAGTTGCTGGGACTCGATCCGCTATATGTCGCCAACGAGGGCAAGTTACTAGCGATCGTTGCGCCCGAAGCGGCCCACGAAATCCTGGCCGCAATGCAGCGCGACCCGCGCGGAGCCGAGGCTGCAATCATCGGCACCGTTGGTGACCAGAGTGCCGGCTTAGTGACCATGAAAACCGCGTTTGGCTCGACCCGCATCGTCGACATGCTGGCGGGCGAACAGTTGCCCAGGATTTGTTAGGGATCTGCCAATGTTTCGAAGCTCTGACCATGAAATCAGAAATCAGTGCCGATTGGGCCAGAAATCAATTGGCTCCGGCGCTGCGGCGAGCTAGAGCTCTCCCATCTGGGAAAGGAAGAGGTGGCGGATGAACAGGCTGGCAATCAAGAAGCCGGTACTGAGCGAGAACGATCGGATTGCGGCCCGGCTGCGTGATGCGCCGCGGGATCGCGGCACTCATAACCACGCTCCGCGTCTGGCGCGCTACGGCTATCCGGTGCGGCCGATGACCACGGCTGGCCCATGCCATATGGACGCGCGCATGATTCAGAATCGCGTTGAAACCTCATGCACTACCGGCGCCCGGCTCAGCCCATGGCTGGCTTGGCTCACCGGCCGTGCCGCTCGCAAAAACGGTCAAGTAATGCGGCACTTGGAAGCCGTCCGCCAATCCTAGGAGACCACGTTATGCAGTCACTCGAAACTGATGTAAGCACCGCGCTGGCCCGCCGTGGCATCACGCGCCGGCAGCTGGTGAAATTTTGCAGCGCAATGCTAGGCACGCTAGCGCTCCCGGACCGCTATCTGGCGCAAGTTGTGCAAGCGGTCGGAAAGGCCAAGAAGCCGGTGTTGCTCTGGCTCCAATTTCAGGACTGCACCGGCTGCTCGGAATCCATGCTGCGCTCCAGCAATCCCGATGTCGCCGAGGTCGTGCTCGACTTGCTTTCGTGGGAATACCACGAAGTGATCATGGCGGGCGCGGGCAAACAGGCCGACGCGGTGCTGGATCGCGTGGTGAACGAAGACAAGGGTAAATATCTCGCCGTGGTCGAGGGAGCCATTCCCACCGGCGAGGGATTCTGCAACATCGCCGGCCGCAGCGCGATGGAGATCGCCAAGAAGGTTTGTGGAAACGCCGCGGCCACCATTGCCGTGGGCGCGTGCGCATTCGACGGCGGGCTGGTGCGCTCGGCTCCAAATCCTACCGGTGCGCTGGGCGTTCATGAGGCGCTGCCGGAGGTCAAGGTTATGAACATGGCCGGTTGTCCTCACAATCCGGCCAACACCGCCGCGGCGCTGGTTCACTATCTGACATTCAACGATCTGCCGGCGCTCGATCAATACAACCGGCCCCTGTTCGCTTACGGCCGCATCATTCACGATCAATGCGAACGGCGCGCGCATTACGACGCCGGACGCTTTGTCACCGAGTGGGGCGACGAAGGGCATCGCAAGGGTTGGTGTCTTTACAAAATGGGCTGCAAGGGCCCAGCGGCCACGTTCAACTGCCCGGTGGTCGGATGGAACGACCATACCAGTTGGCCCATCCGCGCCGGCCACGGCTGCATTGCCTGCGCGTCGCCGCGCTTTTGGGATCACATGTCGCCGTTCTATGACCGGATCCCATCCGTTCCCGGGTTTGGGGTTGAGGTGACGGCGGGCGAGATCGGTCTGGGACTAGTTGGCGCGACGTTGGCCGGCGTAACGGCGCACGGCCTGATCACCTTGATCAAGCCTGCTCCCAAAGCATCTCCGGAGCCGGAACCAGAAGAAGAAACAGTACCAAGAAGGGAGAACTAACATGGCACGCCTGGTGGTAGATCCCGTCACCCGCATCGAAGGCCACTTGCGCATCGAAGCCCAAGTGGACGGCGGAAAGATTTCGGATTCCTGGAGCGCAGGGACAATGTTTCGCGGCATCGAATTGATCCTGCAAAAGCGCGATCCGCGCGAGGCCTGGATCTGGGCGCAGCGGATTTGCGGAGTGTGCACCGTGGTGCACGCCTTGGCCAGCGTCCGGGCAGTGGAAGACGCGCTGCAGATCGAAGTGCCCGAAAACGCCCGCATCGTCCGCGATCTCATCGCCGGAGCGCAGATGGTACAGGACCACGTCATTCACTTTTATCATCTGCACGCGCTCGACTGGGTAGACGTCACTCTGGCGCTGAAGGCCGATCCGGCGAAAACTTCGCAGCTCGCGCAGTCCATCTCCGACTATGAAAAATCCAGCGCGACGTATTTCAAAGGCGTGCAGGATCGCGTGAAGGCGTTAGTTGGGAGCGGGCAGCTCAGCCTGTTTACCAGCGGCTACTGGGGACATCCGGCTTACCGCTTGCCGCCCGAAGCCAACCTGCTCGCCGTGGCGCATTACTTGGAAGCGCTGACGTGGCAGAAGGATTTCATCCGGCTGCATGCGGTGCTCGGCGGCAAGAATCCGCACCCGCAGACGTTTCTGGTTGGTGGAATGTCCACGGCCATGGATCCGAACGAGCCATTCGCGGTCATCAATCCTGAGCGGATCGGCTTCCTCAGAGAGCTGGTGCGCGGGGCGCGAAAATTCGTCGAGCAGGTTTACGTTCCCGATGTTCTCGCCATTGCCGGCTTCTATAAGGAGTGGTTCAGTCTCGGCGAGGGCGTGGGAAATTTCCTGTGTTACGGCGACTATTCGTCAATCAACCAGAACGACGCCAGCACGTTCCTGTTCCCGAGAGGAATCGTTTTGGGGCGCGATCTGACCAAGGTGCATCCGGTGGATGCGGCACAGATTAGCGAATCCGTCAGCCATGCCTGGTATGAATACTCGGACGGCGACAAGCCCAGGCATCCCTTTGACGGCGAGACCAATCCCAAGTACTCAGGGCCCAAGGCGCCGTATGAATTCCTGGATGTCGGCCAGAAGTATTCGTGGCTGAAATCACCCCGTTATCAGGGCCAACCCATGGAAGTTGGACCGCTGGCGCGAATGGTGGTCGGTTACGCCGCCGGACAGAAGGACATCCAGTCAGCCATCGACGGCCTGCTCAAGCATTTCAACGCTCCTCCCGCGGTTCTCTTCTCCACGTTGGGCCGGGTGGCGGCACGGGCGGTGGAGTCTCAATTGATGGCGGCTCGTCTGGAGCAGTGGGTCGACCAACTGGATTCCAACATGGCCCACGGCAAGGTTGC
>DATFZA010000179.1:0-4175 GCA_035314765.1 Bryobacteraceae bacterium | reverse complement strand
AGCCCGGGGCAGCACTGAATTGCGCCACGCCTGTTAGGTAACCGCACCGACGGCCACGCGGCGCCGGATTTGCAAGCAGGCCGCATTCGGCGGCAGAGGTGGCAATTGTGGCGTTTGACGCGTATATCCAGATCGAAGGCATAAAGCAGGGCCAGTTCAAAGGCGGCGGCAGGGCGAACCCCAACCGAATCCCGATTAGCAGCTTCTCCTTTTCACTACAATCGCCGCGTGACCCACTCACCGGAATGGCGAGCGGGAAACGGCAGTATCAGCCGATCGTTATCCAGAAGAGCTGGAGCCAGGCGAGTGTGCAGATGTATCAGGCTCTCGCTACCAACGAAACCCTGAAATCTGTGCTCATCGAGTTCTTTACCGCCACTCCGCAGGGCGTGGAAACCCCGGAGCACTCGATCAGCCTCACCAATGCCTCGATTACTGAGGTGAAAGAGCTGCCCGAGACCACACAGCCCCCCACTGGAAACGAACTCGAGGAGATTTCCTTCGTTTTCCAAAAGATCGAAATCAAGGACAAGAGCGGCGCGACCTTTACGGATGATTGGAGTGCGCGCTAAGTTTCCACTTTGTTACGCGAGCGCTCACTTTTCGATCAGCTCAAACACCGGATAATTCGCTGCGATACTCGCGAACGCCTGCGCCTCCGAACCCGCGGGAACAGAGAAGTATCGCTGCACCGTGGTCTTGAAGCTGTCCAGATAGGCCTTCAACAGCTCCGGCTTCTCAGCGTCGGGAATCGCGCGCAAGCGAAAGCTCTGCTTGAAACTTCCTCGCTTCAACGTGACTTCTCCCGCAGCTTCGGCGTTGCGCACCCATTGCGTGCGCCCGCGTGGAGCCACCAGAAAGCGCTTGCCGCCGATCTCCAGCAGATCAATCGGGGTCGAATACAACTTCCCGCTCTTGCGCCCGCGCACCTGCAGCAGGTAGTTGTGCTTCATCCCCAGTCCCAGCCCGACAAGCACGCCAAAGAACCGGTTGAATGCTCGCTCTATCGCATTCGGTTGGCGGAAGTCAGGCATGGTAGAGTTCGTTGCCATTTTCCCCATTCTAAACGGCAAAGAGGACTGGACACGCTGTGGGCAGCGGAGTAAGTTGGCTGCGGCGAGCCCGGCCTGTGCTCGCGATATCGGCAAAGCAGAGGTCTGAATGCTACGGTCCCCACAGTTGCTCAGGTTATGTTCAAGTCTGCTGTTTGCGCTGGCGTTCGCCATGCTGTGCCTCGCTGGTCTCGCCGTTGCGCAAGATCTCCAGACCTCCGCGCCGATTCAGCTCACATTCCCGCTGAAAGCCGACGTCCCGAACCAAGACCAGTACCTGACTTCATCGACCGCGCCAGTGAACTCCACCTTCGATCACTCGATGCTTGACTCGACCACGCATTACCCTGGATCAACGCTTCAGGAACGCTTAAACCCACATTCAGCGGACACGAAAACAAGACCTCCGGGTAGCGGCCTATACTCATCAATCAGTCGAACGCGAGGCGGGGGACCGCCTTTACTTAGAGCAAACTGCACACGGAGGCGGGGGAGGCTGTGCAAGAAGGATAGAAAGAGTGCCATCGTTGAAGTTGCCGGTGGCAATATCTAGACGGCCGTCGCCGTTGAAGTCGGCTGTCAGGGGAGTCCAGGGACGGCTTCCTGTCGCGAAATAAACGGCTGCCTGAAAAGTCCCATCGCCATTACCCAGAAGAATGCCGACGCTGTTCCCGGTCCCCCCCGCCAAGTCCAGCTTGCCGTCCTGGTTGAAATCCCCGACCGCAATGTTGCCCACGGTTGCCGGATAGTCCACGTGTGGACGGAAAGTGCCATCCCCCTTACCCAGCAAAATCGAAACCCATCCTGTTCCCTGGTTGGGAACAGCGAGGTCGAGCTTGCCGTCCCCATTCAGGTCTGCGACGGCGAGGTCGCCGGGGTTGCTGCCGGTGGAGTAATCGACGTGAGGCTGGAAAGTGCCATTTCCGTTGCCGAGAAGAATGGAGACAGTATTCGACCCGTAGTTGGAAGTAACCAAGTCGAGCTTGCCGTCTCGGTTGAAGTCGCCGACAGCCACACCCGTTGGTTCCGTCCCCACTGCATAGTCAACGTGCGGCTGGAAGGTGCCATCTCCATTGCCCAGCAGAATCGACACCGTCCCTGCTCCTTGGTTGGCAGTTGCCAGGTCGAGCTTGCCATCCCCGTTGAAGTCCGCCGTAACACCGTCAGTCGCATAGCAGCCTGTCGAGTAGTTCACCGCAGGTTGGAAAGTGCCGTCCCCATTCCCCAGCAGCACGGCCACCGAGCACGGCCAGTACGGAACCGCGAGATCAAGTTTCCCGTCCCCATTGAAATCCCCAACAATCGGTGCCTGAGCAGCGGAACCGGCGCCATAGTCTGTCGGACTCCCAAATGTGCCATCTCCGTTTCCGAGCAGGACCGAAATCGAGCCGGAGCCGTAGTTGGCGCTCGCTAAATCCAGCTTGCCATCCCGGTTGAAGTCGGCCGTTGCTACATACTGAGGATTGCCGCCGACGGAATAATCCCGGCGTCGAAACGAGACCGTGGAGGTCGGAGTGTTGATCAACAGGAACACCATGTTCGAAGTGCCGCCGCCCGGTGCAGGGTTCACTACCGTGATCCCAGCCGTGGCGGGGACCGTGAGGTCCGATGCGGGGATGGAGGCGTTGAGCTGCGAGCTGTTCACAAAAGCTGTGGTCCGCGGCGTGCCATTCCAGTTCACCGTCGATTGGGGGACGAATCCCGTTCCGTTTACGGTAAGGGTAAACCCTGGTACGCCGGGTGCAACGGCGTCGGGAACCAGTGGCTGGCTGATGAAGGGCACAGGGTTCTGCGCTACGACGACCAGCGACGAGGAGATCACCAGAGCCAGAACGCTGACAATGCGGGCCGGGACTCTAAGCGTGCGTGTCATGGGATAACCTTCCTTAGAAAGACTTCCTTCGGGATTTCCGTTTTACATCCAACCATATACACCTCGCGTAAACCCCTTGTCAGTGCCCCCGGTCACAGTTCGTTGTTCATCTCGGGTACCATGCGGTGATCACCGGCAAGTTGCCCTTCCAGCCCCGGAAACCACGAAAACTGAGCACCTAAAAGCGAATTTTCCGACACCTCTCCCTCCCCCTTTCTTGATGTCTAGGTTTTCGCTTGCCAGCCACCAGCTCTTATCCGGCAGGCAGCTAAGTCTTTATTTTCCTAAATGCCAAGTGCTAAGCTGTGCCTGGAAGCGGAGGTCTGAATGCAACGGTCCCCACAGTTGCTCAGGTTATGTTCAAGTCTGCTGTTTGCGCTGGCGTTCGCCATGCTGTGCCTCGCTGGTCTCGCCGCTGCGCAAGATACCCAAATTCCCGCGCCGATTCAGCTCACCTTCCCGCTGAAAGCCGACGTCCCCAACCAAGACCAGCACCTGACTTCATCGACCGCGCCAGTGAACTCCACGTTCGATCACTCGATGCTTGACTCGACCACGCATTATGTCATCTATGGTTGCGACAAAACCGTCGTCGCCTTCACGGGAACAACGGGGAAGTATGGTCCCGGATATCCAATTCTGGGCGCGGGCTATTGCAACGCGGGCTACAAAGCGCAGAACGTCCAGTTTCCGCCGCCCATCAACCTGGCGCCGGACATGAGCTACTCGGGTTGGGGAAGTCCGGGCTACCTCTTCTACGATGGCCATCCCGGAATCGACTACGTAGCCGCAATGGACACCCAGGTCTATGCCGCGGTGAATGGCACCGTTCACTATCCGGCCAGGATTGTGGGACTGGGATATCCGGCGGCGGGGTATCACGTGATGGAGATTGTGCCCGACCATGCGCCTGCCCTGCCTCCGCCGTACGTGATCTACTATTTGCATCTCGACACCTACGTGGGCCAAAACAAGATGCCCGTCAACGATCCAGACCCGTTGCCGGGATGTTCCGCGACTGTGTACTTACCGCTCGATGAGGGCGCTCATGTGCAGGCGGGATGCCTGGTGGCGCTGTCGGGAAAAGCAGCGCCGCCGATCTTCCATTATTTGCCCCATCTTCACTTTGAGGTACACAAGGTCGTGCCGGGCCCGCTGGTGTTCAGCCGGTTTGGGGCAAGGACAGCCGATGTGTGCATTGATGGCGTCGTGGGATCAGCCTACGACTGCGTCCCGGTTGACCCCTACGG
>DATFZA010000178.1:0-7795 GCA_035314765.1 Bryobacteraceae bacterium | reverse complement strand
AGTTCGTGTTGATTCGCGCCGATCGCCATGCGGATGCCAATCTCGCGGGTCCGTTGCGAGACCGAGTAGGAGATCACTCCGTAAATGCCGATGACGCCGAGCAGCAAGGCCATCGCGCCGGCGATCGCCAGCATCACCAAGGTCAGCGACGTTCGGGCCAGGGATTTGTCGTAGACCACTTTCATCGTACCGACATCGGCGACCGGCACATTCGGATTGATCGACCAGACCGCTTGCCTGATTTCCTGGAGAAACGCTTGCGAGCCGGTCCGGGGACTGCGGACGGCAAACACTAAACTACGGCGGATGCTGTGTGCGTCGCCTTCAAATTCTTTCATGAGAATGGGCCAGTAGGCGATCGCCGGCGCCTTTTGATTTACGCCATCGTCGCGCTCGTCGCCAACTACGCCAACCACCTCGCGCCACGGGCCGGTATGGCTTTCGCGGATTTGCTTACCGAGCGCGGCGCTTGGACTGCCCCAGAGTTCTCGCGCCATGTTCTCGGAGACAATGGCGACGGGCCTTTCTTCATGGCTGTCGGTCCACTCGAAGTCGCGGCCCGCGAGCAAGGGGTTGCCCATCGTCCGGAACAGACCCGGTGAGACAAACTTGAATCGCCGCAGAGGGGGAATCTGTCCCTCCGGATAAACACGGTCCTTGGTGAAGATCGGATCGGTCCAGCCCTGGCCGTCCATGGGGAGGTTACTGATGAGACCCGCCGAAGATACGCCTGCGATGCCGGCGACTTTTTCCAGCATGTTCTGCTGCATTCGTAACACCGCTTGCGCGTCTTTGACCTGCGTATCGGGAACGGAAATTCTGAAGGTCTGCAACTCCTCGGGCTTGCTGAATCCGGGCTGCACATTTTTCATAGCTTGAAAAGTGCGGATCATCAGCCCGGAGCTGATGAGCAGCACCAAGGCCAACGCCACTTGCACTACGACCAAGGTGCTTCTCGCGCGATGCCGCTCCCGGCTTTGACTGGCGGATCGCCCTCCGCTCCTCAAGGCAGTTGCCAAATTGGGTCCCACGTACTTAAACACCGGTATCAATCCGAACAACAGTCCCGCCACTAGCGAAATCGCGAACGTGAACAGCAACACGAGCGGATCGATGGAGATATCTTCAAGGCGGGGCAGATTCACAGGCGCCGCCCATATTAGAAGTCTTAGCGCTTCATACGCCAATCCGATTCCCAGAGCGCCGCCCACCAGCGCGAGAGCCAGGCTCTCAAACATCAGTTCGCCGGCGATCCGGCCCCAACCGGCGCCTAGCGCGGCGCGAATGGCTAACTCCTGCTGGCGGCCATCGGCGCGCACCAGGAGCAGATTGGCTACATTCGCGCAAGCGATCAACAGCACCATGCCGATGGTTCCCATCAGCACCCAGAGCACACTTCCGATATCGCCCACCAGGTCCTGTTTAAAGGGCCGCAGGTTCGGTCCGATGCGGGCGTCATTGAACATCTTCACGCTGAATCCCGGGGGCGGCGGGAATTTCTGAGAGTAGAGCGGGAGCATGCGCGCCACATCGGCGTTAGCTTGCACGATGGTCACTCCGGGCTTGAGCCGCGCCACCGCCTGGAAGCTGAAATTTCCCAAAAAAAGCTTGGCGCGATCGAACTGCAGCGGCGTGATCAGCGACGGCTTTTGATCCAGAAAGCGGAAACTTTGCGGCAACACTCCGATCACTTCGCGCGCTGTGCCGTCCACCAGGATTCGGCGCCCGATGACCGTTTTGTCCCCGCCAAATCGGGATTGCCAATAGCCATAAGTCAGGAGGACTGTTTCCGGGGTTTTGGGCGAATCGTCATAGTGAGAAAATCCACGGCCCAGGATCGGTTGCACGCCCAGCAACGGCAGTACGCCTTCTGTGACGTCGAGACTTTGTACCTGTTCCGGTTCCGCCAGCCCGGTGACGCTGACGGCATCACCGCGCCAGAGGCCGACATCCTGAAACGTCCGGTTCTCCTCGCGATACACAAAATACAGCGAGGGAGAGGCGTTCAGTTCCTTGATGTTCAAACCAGCGGCGGTGTGCCACACGCCCACCAACTGCTCCGGATGAGGATAGGGCAGCGGCTTCAGCAGCACTCCTTCGATGACGCTGAAGATGGCGGTGTTGGCGCCGATGCCGATGGCCAACGTCAACAGAGTCATCACTGTGAAGAGTGGCGCCTGCAGGAGGCGGCGCAAGACGTGTTTCAATTGATTGCCGAAGGAGCCCATAGGAGGTTATACGGCCGGAATTTGCCAGAGTTCAAAGAAGTTGGTGTGAGCAGGTCGGCCGGTCGCCTGGCGGGCTTGGGATGTTTCGCGCGGCGATCCCCTCACTGATGACGTTCGGGGTTATCTCGAAGACAATGCTCTCCGCCGGCCGCGAACGCTAGTGCGGCGGTGCGGGCGCGGGAGGAGGCGTCGGTACTGGCGGCGGTGGTGGCGGTTTCGTATTGCAACCACCGCCGCAGATCGGGGGACTTCCCGTGCCTCCGCGCCCGTTCGTCACCACCGTGTACAGCGCGTCTGTCACGCTCCGGATCACCTGACGCGCGATGGTCCCTTTGTCGATCACGTTGCGTGCCAGCGGCTGATCGCGATAAACGGTAATCGATTCGCCCGCGTTTACCGTCTTGGTATCGCCTTTGAACGCGTGCCGGACTTCCACTTGCCCTTCTTCGACGCTGATCACCGTGGATTCGTTGTCCTCATCCACAGTGACATCAAAGGTAGTGCCGCGAACCGATATCACCGCTGTCGGCGTGTGAACCTTGTTCGGATTGGGTTGGTTGCCCCACTTTTGGATATGGAGCTTCACGCGCCCCACCAACACATCCAGCAGGTCCCGCAGGTTGGAGGGATTTTTCCGGAACACTACGTTCGAGTTCGGATAAACCTCAAAAGTACTGCCATCGGCAACCTGAAATTGCGCGAAGCCGTCTGGACCCGTGATGATCACCTGCCGCACTTGGACCGAATCGCCGATGTTGAGCGCCCAGGGCTCGGAGTCGTGCAACACGGAAACCCGGCCGGTCAGGCTGATGACAGTGGCGGCCTGTTCGGGCGCGGCGGGGAAGAGTTGGGCCCAAGACACACGGGCGCAAGCCCCCAGGAGGAGACACGCCATCAGTGCGCCCTTCAACAGCGAACCCATCATAAAGATATCGGCACAGGTGGCCGATGCCACCAGTACTGGGCAACGATGAAATATCAGTCTACCACCATAATTGCTCAGCAAAAAGGGGTCCTGTGCCGAAAAGACCGCAAGAGCTTGTGTCTGCTTGTACTTCGGCAGAAATTCGGGCTCGGAAAAGGTTAGAATAGACTCTGCGTATGTGTCGACACGCCACAACTTTGAGCGCGACCCGGAACGTACTCCTGCTGGCCGTTCTGGGAGTAGTAGCGCCCGGAGCGCTGCTGGGACAATCCGCGAATGAGGTAGCCGGGTCAAATGGCGTGTCAAATGGCGCGCCAAACAACATCGAGCTGTCGTGGCGGCACATCGGAAACTCCGCGATTGAAGCAGGTCTACCCTCGTTGGCCACGGGACCGGTAAACCGGGTTTGGTTCGGCGCGGACGGCTCGACATTGTACGCTTTGACCGCCTCTGGCAGGACCTATCAGACATCGGACTTTGAGACCTGGACCTTCACCTCCGGCGCATCCGCGCCGGCGTCGGCGAATAGCGTCGTCGCCGTCGTTCCCGAAGCGGGGCAGCCCAGGATTCAAGCAGTTAGCGGGGCTCGAGTGTACGCCGCCGGGCAAAATGCCTACCGCTCGGACGACGGCGGCGCCAACTGGACCAACTTGACCGCTTTTCGCGGCCAATCGATCCTGGGTTCCACACTTTCCGATCTGGCCGTCTCTCCGCAACATCCCGAGGTTCTGGTGGTGGCTGCAGCTAATGGCGTATGGCGCTCGGCAGATGGTGGTAGTTCCTGGACCGGGCTGAACGATGGCTTACCCAATCTGCCCGCTTCGCGCTTGCTGGGAGTACCCAGCGGCACCCAAGGGATGCGGCTGGCGCTGAAAACCGCTCCGCAGCAAGAGGTTGAGTGGGCGCCGGGTCAAAAGACCGCCTGGCAGGCGAGCAGCGCCGCGGACGTCGAGCGCGACAATAATCTGAAAGTGGCTCTGTCGCGCACGCTAGAGAGGACCATTACCGCCTTCGCCAAGCAGGGCAATGCGGTCTACGCTGGCGATTCCGAAGGGCGTTTGTTCGCGACGCCGGATATTCTCGCAACGCCATTCTCGCAACAGGCCCTCTCCGATTTGGGAGCCGTGGAGTCCATCTGGATCGATCCCAAGGACCCGCGCATTGCGCTGGCCGGATTTAGCGTTACCGGCCTGGCCGCCAAAGGTGCCGTCGTGTACCGGACCATGAATGGCGGCCAATTCTGGGACGACATGACCCTCAATCTGCCTCCCAACGCCTCGGTACATGGAATCACGGCCGACGCGGCTAGCGGCACGATCTACGCGGCCACCGATGCCGGTCTGTTCTTTACCACGACCGACCTCACCGCAGCGGGAAGACCTACCAGTTGGACGACTGCGAGCATCGGGCTTCCCGCCGCAGCCGTCATGGATGTGAAACTGGACTCCGGCGGCCACCAGTTGTATGCCGTTCTCGATGGGTACGGCGTCTATTCGACCATGGCGCCGCACCGGTTGAAAGACGTGAGGGTGGTGAATGCGGCGGATTACAGCGCTCGTGCCGCCGCCCCCGGGAGCCTGTTGAGCGTACTGGGAACACGGGTCACCAAAGCCGCGTCTTCTTCAGGCGCTTACCCCGTTCTCAACGCGTCCGATACCAGCTCTCAGATTCAAGTACCGTTTGAGGCCACGGGCAGTACTTTGGCCTTAACGCTCGAAGGCCGTACCGGGCCCTTTACCGTGGGAGTACCGTTGCAGGCCACCTCGCCTGCTATTTTTGTCGATCCCGACGGAGCTCCCTTACTGCTGGATAGCGATAGCGGGGTTCTGCTCGATGCGTCCAAACCAGCCCGCGCTGGGTACCGGATCCAGATCCTGGCCACCGGCCTCGGCCGTGTCCGCCCGGAATGGCCTACGGGTGTGGCGGCTCCGTTGAACGATCCGCCGGCCGTAGTGGCTTCGGTCACAGCCTCACTCGATGGAACTCCGGTGGAAGTGACCGAATCGGTGCTTGCGCCCGGCTACGTCGGATTCTACCTGGTTGAAATTGAAATTCCCCGCGTGGTCAATGCCGGGCCGGCCGACCTCTACATATCCTCGGCCGGCCAGCAAAGTAACCACGTCCGCGTATACATCGAGCCCTAGGAAACCATGTTTCCGCATTCGTGGCGGCGCCTTCTCAGTTTGATTCGCATCCTGCTGGCGTTGAGTTGTCTCACCATTCAACTCACCTCCACCGGCTCCGCCATCACGGAAACTGTGGTCCTGTTTGCTCTCTACGCGGCCTACGCTTGCGTGGCCTTGTTTTGGCGCAGTCTGGAAGAAGCGGGCTATCCGACCTTGGGCCTGGCGCTCGATTGCATCTTCTTCTTTCTATCGGCCATCAGCAGCGCCGCCTACAGCTATTGGGTGAGTTCGGTTTTCTACGCCTACGTGCTGCTGATCGCCGTGATGCTGCATCCCTGGTGGAAATCTCTAGTTGTGTTGGTCGGTTCCGTAACGCTGTTGCAATTGGTCAATCCGCTGCATATCACGGTGCTTCGCCCTGGTTTGATCTCCGCCGGTATTCTCGCCTGCGTGGTGGCCATCCAGCGCCAATATCTGGAAGACCGGCTCTCGAACGCTTCGCGGCAGACAGTCTTGTACCGCTACGACGCCGAAAAGGCCCGGGAATCGGAGCGCCAGCGCATCGCCGCCGATTTTCATGACGGCCCACTGCAGAGCTTCATCAGTTTTCAGATGCGGCTGGAAATTATCCGCAAGCTGCTGCTGCGCGACCAGGCGGCCGCTACCGACGAACTGACTCAGCTTCAGGACCTTTGCAAGTCGCAAGTCAACGAGCTGCGTACTTTTGTTCGCAGCATGCGGCCGGTGGATATTGAGGGCAGTCTCAACGCCACATTGCGCCGGGTGGTGGAACAGTTCCAGAAGGACAGCGGCATTCCCGCGACGTTTGTCAGCGGCGACTTTGCGGAGCCAGCCGAGCCGGAAGTCTCGCTCGAGCTGTTGCAGATTGTGCGCGAGGCGCTCTACAACGTGCAGAAGCATTCGCAGGCCACGCGCGTCGCGGTCACCATCCAGCGCACCGAGAATTCGCTCGAGATCATGATTGAGGACAACGGTCATGGCTTCCCCTTCAGCGGCAAGTACACGCTGGAGGAGTTGGAACTGCTCCGGCTCGGTCCCATGAGCATCAAGCGGCGGGTACGGACGCTGGGGGGGGAACTGTTGCTCGATTCGCGTCCCGGGCAAGGCGCCGGCTTGAAGATCCGGCTGGCTACGTGAGGCTGGTCTCCTTCGCGCTGTTGCTTGGTCTCGATAGTTGCTCCCGTTACTCCGATTTCACTCTGCCTTCCGTTGGTCCGCAGCAGAATGTTCAATGGGAGTGGCGTGAACGGCCAGGTCCGGTAATGGCGCGCGGCGATTGGGACAGCTCGGATGTGCTCAATCCTTCAGTAATCCAATATCAAGGGCAGCTTTGGAATTATTATTCCGGATTCGACGGGAAGAGCTGGCACACGGGGCTGGCGACTTCGGTGGACGGCTTTAGCTGGCGGCGCATGGGCAAGGTGCTCTCGGCCGACGGCGATTACATCGCTGCGAATGGCTCCGCCATCGTTCACAGCGGCGAGATTTTCTATTACTATCAGACCGGCAACACGGCGCAAATCGCTTTGGCGAGATCGTCTGATGGCCGCAATTTTCGCCGCGAGCCCAAGCCGGTTCTGTCGCTTGGACCATACGGAAGTTGGGACGAACGCGGTGTCGCCGATCCCTATGTGGTTCGGCAGAACAACCTGCTCTACCTGTATTACACGGGCCTGGACCGCGCGTGGCGCCAGCGCTTGGGTGTCGCTGTCTCCGACGACGGTCTCAGTTGGTCGAAGCTGCGCGACAACCCGATCCTCGAACTCGGCGAATACGGAACGGCTGACGCTCGCGGCTTGGGCGAGCCCGCCGTCTGGTCCGACCTTGGCTCTTACTGGATGCTGTATACAGGACGCGATCGCGCCGAGATGCGCCGTCTCCTGCTTGCCCGCTCCAGCGACGGAGTCCGCTGGAAAAAGCAATCGCTGGTCATCGCCGGCAACGAGCCTTGGGACTCCAAGGTGATCTGCGACCCCACGGTGATTGTGGAACCGACTCGAGTGCGCGTCTGGTTCGGGGGCGGGGACGTGGCCAGTCCGGATGAAAATCTTCATGGCCAGATCGGATACGGGGAATTGGTCATCCAACCCCTATGAAGATCGGCATCACCTGTTATCCCACCTATGGCGGCAGCGGCATCGTCGCCACGGAACTCGGCCTGGAACTCGCGACCCGCGGCCACGATATCCACTTCATCACCTACGCCAATCCGATCCGGCTCGATCCCGGTCTCCCCAACATTCACTACCACGAGGTCGAGGTTTCCACTTATCCGCTGTTCCAATATCCGCCGTACTGTCTGGCGCTGGCCTCGCGCATGTCGGACGTCGCCGAAAGCTACAATCTCGATCTGCTGCACGTGCATTACGCCATCCCGCACTCGATCTCGGCTATGCTCGCCCAGCAAATGCTCGCGGGCCGGCGCAAATTGCCGTTTGTCACCACGCTGCATGGCACTGACATTACGCTGGTCGGTGTGGACCCGTCGTATTTTG
>DATFZA010000177.1:0-4326 GCA_035314765.1 Bryobacteraceae bacterium | reverse complement strand
TCTTCCTTCTCCTTGAGGTCATTCGAGGGACCAAGGATACCCGACCTTGGCCGCCGATCGCCCTCATAGGATCTTCACCTTTTGCGACATTCCTGATCGGTCCCGGTACGGAAGGAATGCGCCAAGTGCAGACGTTGGCCTCCAGCGCGGGATATAGCCTTTGCGCTCTCCCATTAGGTGTCGGACGAACTTTGCTCGATCGTTGCGCCGCTGTCGGCAACGGAACGGCCGAAGCCAAACGGCTTCGGCCGCTCTATTTCCAGGACGAAACACCGAGCTCCAGGCCGACCTCGATCGGATCCGATCCAGCTCGGGACGCCCTCCGTCAGATCAAGTCCCAGCTACTACATCTCACGCTTCCCCTCATTCCGGCGGCCTCCCTCCCACCAACTTGTAGTACCCCATCGCCTTCAAAATCCTCCCCCGCTTCCTCAACCACTCAAACTTCTCCTTCGTAAACGGCACAAACGGCCGCACCGTCGCGGCGCCCAGCGGCTTGCCGCCCGGCAACCCGGCCAACTGTTTCAGCGATTCCCCCACCCCCGGCGCCGCCAGCCACGTCTTGGCCGTCCCGCCGGCATGAAAGGCCAGACACGAACGAAAATCCTCCGCGCTCAGCATCCGCGTGGGCGTTGCCCCGGCTTTCCTCAAGACCCGCTTCCACTGCGTATTGGCCCAGCAGCACCACCGATCCGAATTCAAATACCCCCCGCGCATCCGCATCGCCAGGCACGACCACAAAATCGCCTCCACGTGCATCACACGCGGCGTCTCCCCCAGCGACTCCACAAGCCAGTTGAGCCATTCCAGATCGAGCGGCGATCGGTACTGCGCGATGCCAATGTCCACGTGGTCGGCCATCGCGATTCCCTTGGCAAACGCCATCTGCACCACTGAGAACGGCAGCAGGCAGTTGGGCTTCTGCCACATTAGCCGCAGCGTCCCGTCGCCAACTTTCTCGAACGAAAACCGCCGCGGGAAATAAACGTCCGGATCGACGATCACCAGTTCGTCCCCCTCCCGCGCCGCCAGCATCGGGTCCGTCAGCTTGCGCCAGCAGGGATGGCCCTTGCGAAGCTTCTCCAGCCCGGCATATTTGCGCATGGGATTGCCGCTGTCCTCCCACAGCTCATCGGAAAGCTGAACCTTGATCCTCCCCAAACCCGCAAACGCCTGCTGGAGCTGCTTCTGATCGCCCGGCGTATCGGTCAACAGGTGGATCGCCTCGTCTCCATCGAGGTTCTCAGCGAGGCTGCGAACGCATAGCGACGCATATGGCAGACTCGACGCCGCGAGACTGATCGCAATCAACGTAGGCATGTTTTTCCACGGACGAAATGGCGCCGGGAGCGGTTCCGGCGGATTTGCAAACCGACTGATACACCCGAAGCATCTGCCGGACCTTGGCCGGCCACGTATAATGATCGGCAATCTCGCGTTGTGCCGCCCCGCCGAGCTCGCGCCGCTTGCTTGGCGTCAAACTCAGCACCGCCTTGGCCAGTTCGGCGACCGACCGCCAGCGGTCGACCGGCTCAACCAACACGCCGCCCCCCGACGCCAGGTAATCGCCGGGACCGCCCCAGTTCAGGGCCACCACCGTCAGTCCCAGCGACATCGCCTCCAGCACCGCCGCCCCGCCGCAATCAAACACGCTCGGATACAAAAACACGTCGCACTGCGAGAGCAACCGGGGACATTCCTCGAAAGCCACCCATCCGTGGAAGGTCACCGCTCCGCAAAGGCCTAGCGCCTCGGCCTGCCGTTGCAGGCGCGGGCGCTCCGGACCGTCCCCGATGATCCACAGTTCCGCCGACGGCGTCTCCTTTTTCACTTCGGTGAAAACGTCCAGCAGCATGCCCGCCTTCCAGCCCAACAAACGGCCCAGGAAAGCCAGACGCAGTCCGTCGACCGGGCGGGCTGGCGGATCGTCGGGACGCCGCCAGACATCCGGCTCCACACCGTTCTCGCAAAGAATCCTCACCTTACCCGTGCAGCCCGAGGGCAACGCCAATCGGGTTCGCTCGTTGGCGACCAGCAGCACCTCCGCCTGCCGCTTTCCGGGAATGAGATAGTTGGCCAGGTCCGCGAAGCTTCGCGCCACCGGCACGAACGCCCGCTCCATGAAAGACCGACTGCGGAATCCCGGCGGATAGGTCATGTTGCCGTTCATGGGCCCGATCACCACCGGCACGCCAAGTCCGTACATCATGCTGGGCAGGCGCGGGGTGACCGGCGTGGGCTCGTGAACGATGTCGATCTTGTATTGTTCGATCAGGCGTCGGGCCGCCCGGCGCTGCATGAACTGCGTGACCATGTGGACCAGCCACTCGCTGGTGAAGCTCCTGACATGGGCGGGCAGGGCCTCGCCGAGATTCCAGCAAATCTTTTGAAGCAGGACATCCGGAACGTAGTGAATGCGGGAAGCGAATCTGCTCAGCGATTGATCGAGCTCGGGCTTTGAACGGACGTGCACAAGGAGATGAACGTCGACGCCTTCCTTCAGCAACTCCAGGAACCAGTGCATGGCCAGGCTCGACTCGCCCCCCTCGCGCATCGAAGCGTTCTCGGCGACGACCAGCACACCAAACCGCTCCAGCACGGCATACCCCCGGGATAGTCTCTTAGTATCTCGAAAGCTGCTTCCTTTCCTGGGCGTATTTCTCGTACGCCTTCTTCCACGTCACGCTGACCTCCGGCTTGTCCGTCGAAGTGCTTCGCCCGGCGAAATGCCCGCAATACCGGCAGAACTTGTCGCGGAGCTCGTACATCTGGTCATCGGCAGCCGGCAGCGTCTTCCGGCCCACATCAAAACCCATGACCCGATCGATCCCGCCCGCTGGAGCGCACGAGTAATAACCGTGTGGGTTCAGTCCGATGCCGTTCTCACGAGGCGTGCCGCAACCGCACCCGTAATCGGCAAACTTATGCCGCTTGAAATCGATCGGCGCCAGATTGAACGCCGTGAACCACTGAACGTTGCCCTTCTTGGCGGTGTTGTCGATGACCACTTCCTTGGGCAACTGCGCCAACATCTTTTTGACCTTGTCTCCGTAGCCGTTCGTGACGAACAAGATCGTGCATTTGGGAGCGTGCTGCGCGCGGTATTCCCAAAGGAGCCGCATAATCTCCAGCACATCCGGATGCACCGCCGGTTCGCCGCCAAGGATCCGGATCATGTTCCAGGTGTAGTTCATCGCGATCGACTCGCTGATGAACTTCTTGATTTGATCGACGGTCATGCGGTCTTTGGTCGGCGCCTGCCCCTGCCCGACCGAACGGTTGCAGTTGTAGCATGATAAATTGCACACGTAGGTGATGTCGATCTCTATGGATCGACTCCGCTTGTTGTACATCCGAGTCAGCCACGCAACCGGCTTCTGCACGGCAATGAACCGGACCGTGTCCTTAAACAACAGGAAGTCCTTGCTGGGATTGTTAGGCATAATGTAAACTCCCCGATGGCAAGGAACTATACCACACAATGTCGACGACCGTGAAGGATGCAACCACCGACATGGCGCCGCTTACCACCCCGACAGATGGATAAGCTCTCCGTTTTGCCACGAAAATAGCCGCCTAGCAAGGCCCACAGCGGCAGGGTTGGACACCAGCTTCACTTTATTTTAGCGTATCATTGCGCGCCGGAGGCGCTGGTTGACTGTTATGCAGGACTGCGGAGCCTCACGCTTCCCGGCGCGCTGGCTGGATGCGAGGACGCGGAGGGAAGCCGCCATTAGCGATGGCCGGAAACCAACCATTTTTCACTGCGCCGCGTAACCAACGTCAACCGCAAGGACTGCACCCGAGATGTATGCGGCGGGGTCCCGCGAAGGTCTCCTTTGGGCAGACACCGAGCCTTCCCTGACAGGCCTTTGTAGGTCCGCTCTCCGCCCATCTGAGACCTACCCACGCCGTGAATCGCGTCGTGCCGGCAGACGCTAGAGACCTTTTGGGTCAGGCCCTAATATAAGGAGTCGGAAAATTCACGCCCTGGGAATCCCCCCAATGAGTTAGCGAGCGCAACCGTTGGTATAGCATTTAACTTAGACAAGTCATCGGGGGCCGATCAGCCGTGGAACGTAGGTTAAAACAGTTTCTGAACAGCCGTAATAGTCCATTTAGCTATTTGTACTCGTGCTGCTTATACTTTCGTGGTAGTAATAACCCGTTGGCTCTATTAGCGTGAGTATTGATTGGGGCTATTCTGGGCGCGTCTGATTCGAGGAGGGGTTGGTGGAGAGCGGGGAATTCGTGGATTGGCTGGCCGGGATCGGCAGGCTGACCAAAAGCGCAGCGGGGACAGGCGGCGAAGGCGCTTTGCAAGGC
>DATFZA010000176.1:0-4313 GCA_035314765.1 Bryobacteraceae bacterium | reverse complement strand
GAAAGAGCGGCGGTAGAATCCAAGGCAGAACTTGAAGGCAGTTCGGCGTCGATGGCGAACAGCGTCCGGCGGACCTGCGCCGGCGTCCGCTTGGTGAGCTTCGCGACGACGGAAAGCGAGCGCTTTCGGTACATGTATTCCGTGAACACGGCCCAGTTACGCTCGTCGATGGAGGCGGGGCGCTCGAGCGCCGGTCTCATCGCGTATTTCTGCCGCAGGCCTTTGAGATTGTCTTGCACGGAAACGGACGTCTCCTACTTGACGCCGCTCCCGTATTCTAACGGCCCGCTCGACCGCGCTTCCAATCAAAAAAGTGGATGAAGACAATCAGAATTTGAATTGGGTTCGAATCTTGTCACTTCGGCGGCGTCAACTCCGCGGCGTCAATTTCTTAACAAGGAAATGACCAGCCCGCCCAGCACGATGAGGCTGCCGCCAAGGAGAATGCCGGCGGTCGGCTTTTGCCCGAACGCCAACCAGTTGATGGCTTGCGCCACCAGGAAAAAGAACACGATGTAAACGCCGATCAGCCGTCCGAAGTCCCAGGACGGGGAGTTAACCGCATAGCCATAGAAAAAAAGCACCACCGCACCCAGCAGCAGGAAAGATAGCCGCTTCAGGGCGGAGCCATGCAGTCCCACGCGCACCAGCGCGTCGCCCCCGGCTTCGAGCAATGCCGCAACGAAAAGGATAGCCAGCGCGGTAGCGGTGTTCATCGGGAAAAAAAGTCCTCGCGGTGAGTTACAAACTCGGGATAAGCGCCCGCCCCCAGCTCATGAAGATCCATGCCCTGACGCTCTCCGTCCGGCGCGACACGCTGTGGGTGGAACCGGTTTAGCGCCCAATTGAATCCATAGGTCAGCGGAAATACGAAGCCGAGCAAGGTGGCCACGCCCGCCGTCTGCGCCAGCCAGTCGCCGCTGCCGAACACGCCCGCCGCCAGCAAGCCCCAAATCCCGGCCGCGCCGTGCGCGGATATCACGCCGCCCGGATCGTCCAGAGCCAGCCGCAGATCGAGCACTTCCACCGAGAGCGCGACGATCGCGCCAGCAACGGCGCCGATCAGCGCCGCCGCGGTGGGGTTGACCAAAGCCGCGGCCGCGCTGCTGGCCACCAAGCCACCTACCCAGCCGTTCGCGCACAAAGACGCATCGGGGCGGCCATATCGTCCCCGCGTGGCCGCCGCCGCCGCGAGGCATGCAGCGCCAGCCGACAACAGCGTGTTGACTGCTATCCGCGCTACGCCGCCACTGGTGATCACTCCGTTGAAGAGAACCGCGCCAGCCCCATTCAGCCCCAGCCATCCGGTGAGTGCGAGCATGCACCCGAACAACACCAGAACCGCGTTGTGGCCGGGGATCGCCGCGGGCATTCCGTCCTGATACTTGCCGCGCCTCGGTCCGAGAATCCAAGCAACCGCGAGCGCAGTCAATCCTCCGCTGACATGCATCACCGCCGCGCCGCCCGTGTCCAGAAAACCGTGGCTGAGGCCGCAATTCACTCCCAACTCCCGCAGCCAGCCGCCGCCCCAAACCCAGTGCGCAAACAGCGGGTAGGTAAAGCCGGCAAAGAGGGCAGTGGAGAGTAGGCTGGCGCTCAGCCGCCAGCGGTCCGATCCCGCGCCCAGAGGAATCAGCGCAGCCAGCCCCACGCCAAACATTCCATGCAACAGAACGAATGGCGCGGAAGAGGTGTCCCACTGCACACCTCGTAGAAAAATCGGTCCGGCGCCAATCCAACTCCACGGCTTGCCTCCTACGGAGAACGCGTGCGCTGGGCCGCCGTCGAAACTCTGCCAGGCGAACCCACACACCAGATAGGCCAATGCGGCCACGCCCATAATGCACAGAGAGGCGACCATGGTGTGGGCGGCACTGCGCGAGCGGCCAAGACCGGCATTGATCAGCCCGAGCCCGGCGCTGGCGAGCGGGGCGAGCAAGATGAGCAGGAGTACGAGCACCGGCATTTCTTCCGTCACGTTTTGCCTCGCCGGACAAACCCGTGGGCGTATATTACAACTCCCCCTCCGAACAATTCCACGGCCACTCCCGCCAGAACAAACGCAATTCTGGCAGAAGGTTGCGGCAATAGAACCAAGGCCGAAAGCACGATTGCCCAACCGGAGAGCATTAAGAGAAGCCCCGCAAGTTTCAGAGAGGGGGGTGGTTTTGCGGGTGTATCGTGAGGCATCAATCTCGTTGAGAATACATGATCCCATCCCGCGGCAGCAGACATCGTCCAAATATTTGAATGCACCGCATCAGAAATTTCGATTGCCGGCGTTGGAACAGAAGGGATACACTTTGTTAACAGCCGAAGCGGGCTGCGCGAGCGAAACCGCTCAAGCCCAACACTGGCAGCCCCGGCAAGCAGCCTCGTCAGCCTGCGAAATCCACCGAAACAGTGTATGCTCGACATCGAGTTTTCGCAAGTCTCCGATCCCGGCCGCACCCGAGTTCATAACGAGGATTACGTCGACTACCTGGCGCCGGCCTCTCCCGAGGAAGCGCGCTCGCGAGGATGGCTTTTTGCGCTGGCCGATGGGGTTGGAGGGCACGATTTCGGCGAGGTTGCTTCGCGCGCGGCAGTCGAAAAGCTGATCTCCGGATTCCGCCAGGCGCGGGGCGGCGAACCTCATACCGCATTGCTCCCCCGCCTGGTGCAAGCCGCCAACACGCACGTCTTTGAAACGGCGATGGCGACCCGCAAGACTGGCGCCCCGATGGCCACCACCTTGGTTACCTGCGCTTTGCGCTTCGATCGGGCGGTGATCGCCCACGTGGGCGATTCCCGTTGTTATCACGTCCGCAACGGACAAGCGCGGCAGCTCACTCGCGATCATACGGTCGCCAACGAACAGATCCGGCTCGGCCTGATCGCCGCGGGCGAGGCGGACGGGCTTCCTACCAGCAGCATTCTTAGCCGCTCATTGGGCAATGAAATGTTTGTCGTGGTCGACAGCAGCGAACATCACGTGATCGGTGGCGACGTGCTGCTGTTGTGCTCGGACGGCCTGCATCATTCGATTCGGGAAACCGACATCGGCGAAATCGTCTCTCACGCCACCGATCTCCAGTCCGCCGCGGATAAACTGGTGTCCATTGCAAACCAGCGGGACGGACGAGATAATATCAGCGTGCAGCTCATCCGGATCAAAAGCGTGGAGCGGGTGGGCATGTACCGCGGCCGCCCGTATAGACTTCTTTAGGCGCGGCCCCATTTCATGACTTCCGTCCATCCTGGCGACAAAATAGACGAGTATCAGGTCGATAGTCTGGTCGCCCGCAGCGGCATGGCGTCCATTTATAAGGGAACCGATACGCGCGATGGCCGGCGGGTCGCCATCAAGCTGCCGCATCCGGAGATGGAAAGCGATCCGGTGTTGTTCGACCGGTTCAAACGCGAGGTCGACATTGGCCGGAAGCTGGATCATCCCGGCATCATGAAGGTGCTGGCCAACGGCAGCAAAGGCCGGGTCTACATGGTGATGGAGTGGGTGGAGGGAAAGCTGCTTCGCCAAATCCTTTTCGAGGAAAAGAAACTTCCCCCCGAACGCGCCGCGCGCATTGCCGCCCGAGTTTGTGACGCGCTCGATTATGCCCACAAGCATGGCGTGGTGCACCGCGATCTGAAGCCGGAAAACATCATGGTGGATCCCGACGACCAGATCAAACTCATCGATTTCGGCATTGCCGGCCAGACCGGCGCGCGCCGCCTGACGTTCGCCAAGCTGTCGCAGGTGATGGGTACACCCGACTACATTTCACCCGAACAAGTGAAAGGCAAGCGCGGCGATGGCCGGTCGGACATTTACGCCGTTGGCATCATGTTGTATGAGATGTTGACCGGCAAGACTCCGTTCACCGGCGAAAATCCATTCGCCATCATGAACGACCGGCTGTTGAACAACCCCATGCCGCCGCGTGAGATCGATCCGTCCATTTCTCCGGAATTGCAAGAGATCATCTATCGCGCCATTGAGCGAGACCCGCAAAATCGCTATCCCACGGCGCGGGAGTTCGCGCGCGACTTGGAGCACCCCGAAACTGTCGGCGTCGCCGACCGCCCGGAACTGACTGACTGGACCAAGCGTAAGTCTTCCTTGCTTCGCACCGTCCTGTTCTATGTGGCGATGGCGATGATTCCGGTGGTGGTTTTTACTCTGTTGCTGTTCGTTGCCCGTCACGGCTGAGCGAGGGGCCGGCGGTGTCTGGCGTCTTTGTCTCACTTCGGGCGAATACGCGAATTCGGAGCCACCCATTTCATACCGGCGTGTACCTGACGGATGGCCTGCGCCAGCTCGCTGGGAGGAA
>DATFZA010000175.1:0-8366 GCA_035314765.1 Bryobacteraceae bacterium | reverse complement strand
CTGGAGGCGATGAGGGCGACGCGCGAGATCACCGGGAGCCGGGATCTGAACGTGATGTGTGTGTGCGCGGGCGCGATTACCATGATGTCGCTGCTGTCTCACTTGGCGGCCATCGAGAATGAGGACGTCCATTCAGTGACGCTGATGGCGGCGCTGCTCGATACACATTCGGAATCGCAGCTCGGCTTGTTTGCCACCAAGGAATCCGTCGCAATCGCGAAGAGACGATCGCAGCTAACGGGGGTGCTGGGCGGCGATGAGATGGGGCGTATTTTCGCCTGGCTGCGCCCCAACGATCTGGTGTGGAATTACTGGGTGAACAACTACCTGATGGGCAACCCGCCGCCGTCATTCGATATTCTCTATTGGAATAACGACTCCACGCGTCTGCCGGCCGCGTTGCATGGCGAGTTTCTCGATCTGTTCTTGACTAATCCGTTTGGCAATCCGGGGAAAACATCGATACTGGGAACGCCCATCGATCTGCGCAAGATCACCTGCGATGCTTATATTGTGGCGGGCATCACGGATCACATCACGCCCTGGAAAGGATGTTACTCAACCACGCACCTGCTGGGGGGCAAGCGCGAGTTCATTCTCAGCTCCAGCGGGCACATCCAAAGCATCATTAACCCGCCGGGAAATCCGAAGGCGAAATTCTTCACGCGTCCGGAGTTTCCCGATAGTCCGGATGAGTGGCTCAGCGGCGCTCAGCCGCACGCCGGTTCGTGGTGGGAACACTGGCGCGATTGGATTCTTGCGCGCTCGGGTGAACGTGTTGCCGCGCCCACGGCGCGAGGAAATGCGGAGTATCCACCGCGCGAGGCGGCGCCAGGAACGTATGTCTTCGACACATAAAATGAACGCGCGAATGGATAATGAAAACCGGCCAGCCGGCGACGCGGACGGGGACACTGCGGGCTTGAGTCCGAACTCCTTCGCTCGAACCTATCGCAGCGGTGTCCCCTTGGCGCTCGCCCAAAAGCCAGATTCTCAAGAGTCAGGCTCAAGTCTCGAAACCCGCGATGTAACGCTGGACGGCCAGCGATTGCGGATCGGCATTAAGGCCGGACCGGTGGGCGGTACGCCACTGCTGATTTGCAACGGCATTGGAGCGAGTATCGAGGTACTCGAGCCCTTTATACGCATGCTGGATGGAGTGGAATGCATCGCGTTTGACGCGCCCGGAGTGGGCGGATCGCCCGCGCCTGTGCTGCCCTATCGCTTCTGGAATCTCGCGGGGATGCTGGCGCGCCTGCTGGATCACTTGGGTTATCGGCAGGTGGACGTGATGGGTTATTCGTGGGGTGGGGCACTGGCGCAACAATTCGCCTTCAGTCATCCGTCGCGCTGCCGCCGGCTGATTTTGGCGGCGACTTCCACGGGCGCTCTCTCCGTCCCAGGCAGATTTTCCGTGATGAGCAAAATGCTGACGCCGCGCCGTTATCTCGATCCGGCGTATCTGGCGGAAATCGCGCCGGAACTCTATGGTGGAGAACTTCGCGATCCGGAACTGGCGCGGTCTTACGCCCTCGGGCGCCGGATCAAACAGCCGAGCCTGCACGGATATTCCTACCAGCTTCTGGCCGGCATGGGTTGGACGAGTTTACCGTGGCTGCCGTTCTTTCGTCAGCCGACGTTGATTCTGGCTGGTAGCGACGATCCTCTCATCCCGCTGGTGAATGCGCGATTGATGGCATCGTTGATTCCGCGCGCAGAGTTGCATGTGGTCGATAGCGGCCATATGTTTTTGTTGTCGCGAGCGCAGGAGTTGGTTCCGGTTATTCGGCGGTTTCTAAACGGCGGCGCTCCCACCGCCAAACGAAAGCCGTGAGCAGCACGCCGGCCAGCGTGAGGAACGCACCGAGATAAACGGACCCCGGCCGATAGCGAAACGCGACTTGATGCGTGCCTTTGGGTACGGCCACGCCGCGAAAAGCGAAATCCACTTCGTAAGTCTGCGCGCGCTTGCCGTCCACCGTGGCCTGCCAGCCGGGATAATAGTTGTCCGACAGAATCACCATGCCATCGCAGTTCATCGCAGCGCGGAGGCTGACGCTCAGAGAGCTGTACTGCTGAACTTCCACAATTCCCGCATCTTCTGAACAGGCGGGCAGCTTTGGAACCGTCTGTTTGGTGAATGCCTTTGAGCGCAGTTCCGGCAAGCGGTTGGCGATCATCCAGTGGCCCTGATCGCTGTCCATCTTCTCCACTTCGCGCACCGCCCAGGCGCGGGGAAAAGCATCCGGGTTCTCGTAGATCTTCATGCCGCTCTTGCCGGTGAACACTTCTTTCTCGCCCGGGTCGGCAGGCTCTTTGGCCAGCGTATAGCGGGTATTGAGCAACATGCGGCCGTTCCAGAGATTGTCGTCTACATCGAGGATGTTTGAGGTTACGCCGGCGTAGGTGTGAACGACGTCAAGGTTGTGATAAATGCCCCAGTTGGCCGGGAACTCGTCGTCTTTCGTCTCGATCCGGAACGTGCCTCGCTGCGCATGCAGCCATTGAGCGAGATCGGCATTGTTGACCGTACGCTCGCGAAAAACCCGCTGGCCGGCTTCGGCGCGTGGCGACAACTTGAAGCCGGCATTCGTGCCGAGTTCGAACAGCAGCAGAAGAATCAGCAGCACGCCCGCGCTGCGCATCGTGAGGTTTCCGCTGCGCCAGGCAGAGAGCAGTGCGCACAGCAGGATGGCCACAAAGACGGAGAGGAAGATGCGGTCGTCCGAGTCCCAACCCAACTTCTTGCCGATGAAGATGCCATAAAGGATCAAACCGGTGACCAATGCATAGCCGCCGGTAGCTAGGGCGAACCGCCGCACCCACATGTGCCCAGCATTCTCCGTGATCGCATCGATGCCGGTGGCGAGGAGCACCGCCGCGCCGCACCCGGTGAGAAAAATAGAAGCCACGGGCACGCGCGCTTTTTCCACAAACGGCGCAAGGGCGTAAAGAAACCCCTGGAAGACGCTGTACTTGCCGAGCGCATAAATCAGACCGGCCAGCGCCAGCGCGGCAAATAGCTTTACGGAACGATCCTTCCATCCGAGCGCGATGCCGAGCAGCGCCAAGGTCACGGCCACCACACCCAGATACGGGTCGAAATGTGCGTTGGAGCCAGGAACGATCAGCCCAAACAGTTGAAACGGGTACAAGGAGAATTGGCCGTGGACGTAATAAGGGACTGCATCACGCCAGCCCACCGGATTCTGCGCGCCGACCCAGCGCAAGGAAAGCCGGCCATATTCTTGCGCGGGCAGAATCTGCAGCGCGCCCACCAACCCCATCACGATCATCGAAAATGCTGCGTAACGGATCAGAAACCGGTTGCCATACGCGAAATAAGCCCAGCTTCCGATAGCCGCCAGCGTTAACAGAATCGGGACCTGATGATGGCCGCTGAGCCACGCCATGCCGAGACTTGAGCCGCACAGAGCGGCGCTGGTCCAAGGACGATAGCCGCGCTCGGCGCGCAAGAGAAACAGAAATACCAGCGGCGTCCAGACGGCGCCGTTGAGCATCTGCGGCCAATCGGTGAGGCCGACGTAACTGGCCAGGCTGAACACCAGACCGGCAGCCAGCGAAGCGGTGGGAGAGCGTCCCAGATCGCGGCACAGCCAGTAACAAAACCACGCCGCCATAAAATGGATCGCGAGGTAATACCACTGCAGGCTGCCCATTTGCAGATGGCCGTTCTTGAGCGGCAGAGACCAAAGTAGCCAGTTCAGCGGATACGCAACACCCGGCTGTGCCTGGCCGATCAGAGATTGGCCGGTCCATTCATGCGTGTCCCAGATGGGGAACGTACGATGGTGCCACTGGCGCGCCTCCTCATCGACCCACGGCAGAATCTGCTGCGTCAGATCCGGTCCCCACAGCCAGTCGTATTGGCGGGTCAAGGTCAGCTTCCAGTAGAAGCCGAACAGAATGATGAGAAGCAGCAGCGGAAAGCGCAGCCTGCTCCAGATGCGGTGTCTCAGCAACTCCCCATTCTAGAATGGAGGTTCACATGACATCTCACCAGACCCGCTTTCGCGTCCGTTACGCCGAAACAGACCAGATGGGAATTGTTTATTACGCTAATTATCTGATCTGGATGGAAGTGGGCCGCGCCGAATACTGCCGCGCAGTGGGCCTGCGGTATCGGGATATGGAGCAGGCGGAAGGAATACGCATGGCGGTGGTAGACGCGCACTGCCGCTATGTGAGCCCGGCCCGGTACGACGATGAGATCTGTGTGGAAACCGGCATCGCCGAAGCCAACCGGCGCATGGTGGAGTTTAGTTACGAGATCCGCGATGCCGGCGATGGGCGGCGGCTGGCGACCGGCGAAACACGGCACATTTATCTTGGCCCGGAGCACAAACCGGTCAAGCTGCCGGAAAAATATAACTCGTACTTTGGACTTTGACGAACCCTCGTTTCAGTCGCCCACGCAGACGATGCGCGAGTGTAGGAACGACGCGCGGTACACAACTGGCGCTGGTTGTTGTTACCGTTGCCCGGTGCATATCGATGGTCCAGCGGTTGTTGTCCAGTGCATCCACAGCATGCAGGTGCGCTGCTCCGGTTTCGCGGCCGTAGTCGCCATAGTAGAGCGTTCCATCCGCGTCGCGCTCCCAAGCCTGGAATGCAAGACGATATTGTGGCAAGCGCTAGACTAAGCCCATGCAGGCCGATCCCGAATATTTATTTGAGCACTATCGGTCGCTTTCCGATGATGCCCTGCGCGCGATCAATCGCGCGGAATTGATAGAGGCCGCGCAGAAGTATTACGATGCCGAGGTCAAGAGACGAGAGTTTGGGAGAGGATCCAGCGCGCGGAAGACTGACATCGAGGCTGACGACAAACCGACATCCCCGGTTCTCACAGCGTCTTCGCGCTCGCCCCATGTCGATAGCGCTTTTGAAGTTTTGCAGGCAGCCGGAATTCCATGCGCTGTAGAATTGCGCGACACACCGCGCGAGGATCCCGGCACAAGACCAAAGACTATATGGGCCCTTCTGGTGCCCGACCAACTTTACTTGCAGGCCACCAACATTTTGGAGCGTGACATATCTAACAAGGACACCGAAGCCTCATGGATTGCCCATTTGGAACGGCTCTCTGATCTGGAACTGCTTGCGCTGAATCCGGAAGAGGTCTGGTGCGGCCTGTTTGATTTGGTGGAACGCGTGACCCGAGCCTACGCTGACGAAATCGCTCGACGGCGGCTCGGACCGGCATCATCGTAGCCTAGCTCGCGAGTGTCAACGAGGGAGTCGCGCACGCACAACGTGCGCCCAGGCACAGGCTAAAGCCTGTGCCTGGAGTTTGTGCATTTCTGAACCATGTTGACCTACGTCTAACCCAAACGTTAGTGAGGGGATGAGCGCCCATCCCCTCACTGACGTTCGGGGTTAGACGGGGCTACTTGATTCAAGCAGCCAGCAGCATCTCGTGGTACAGGCTTTAGCCTGTGCTGATTGACCGTTGGATTCCTTTTGAGAAGGTGAACAACCACTCTTGCGGAAAAAACCACGCGGGCCTTCGCACGTGCTGTCCATAGGGAACTTCACCGAGTTCTCGATTTGCGTCCGCGAACCGCAACAAGTAGCGGAGTATCTCGTCGCTGGTTTCCGAGACTCGCACGGAGGCAACGAAACGGTTCGATCCAGAAACGACCCATACCCTTTCCCTAAAAATCGCCCGGCCTCGCACGCTGAGTCCGCTCGGCGAATCCACGCGAACTGCCTCTGGGATAATGTCGTCGGCCGGTATCATGCCATCGATCCAGCCCGTCCATTCTTCGCGCTCTGGTAACAATTCACCCAAGAGATGCTCAAGGCCCGCACAGATCTCACCAATCGATTTCTCGTCGTACGCACGGATGCGTCTTGCTAACTCAATCTCCCAATCGTTAATGTCCGTCTACCTCCGATACAGCAAATGCAATCACCGCGTCCCCCAATTTGCTGCCATCCACCTTGCCGTGTCCGCCGGCGCAGACCACCACATACCGCTTGCCTTTCCAGACATAAGTTCCCGGCGTCGAGTGCCCGGAGAACTGCAGATCGGCCTCCCAGAGCACATGTCCGTCGTCCGCGGCAAAAGCTCGCAGCTTTGTTTCAAACAAAGTTCCCGAGAAAAGCACCACGCCATTCACCACCAGCGGCCCGCCCAGGCTGACGGCCGTGGGAGTCTCCCAACGTAATTTCCCGGTTGCCACATCAATCGCGGCAAGCGCGCCGGATGGTCCCTGGTTGCACGGACGTCCGTCCGGACCAATGAACGTACGGCGAGCCATGCCATACGGCGTTCCCTTCTGCGCAGCGTATTCCAGCCCCAACCGCTCTCCCGTGTCGCCGTGCCCGGCGGCGTCAAACACTGTCCGCGGAATCAATTTCACCGACGTCGCCAGGCGATTCGCGGCCACGATCAACAACCCGCGCGAAGCGTCCCACGCGCCGCTGCCCCAGTTAGCGCCGCCGACATTTCCCGGAAACAACAGCGACCCACCCACGCTTGGCGGTGTGAACACGCCTTCATACCTCAGCTTGCGAAACTGCTCCTCGCACCACCCCGGACGCGGCACAAATTTCTGTTCCGTGAACACGCCGCTCACCGGGAAAGGCTGGGTTGACGAAGCTTGCTCGCCTTCGACATCCGAACGTGGCACCGGCCGTTCTTCCACTGGCAACAAAGGGTCGCCAGTCAACCGGTCCAATACGAAGAAGTGGCCTATTTTGGTCAGCACTCCAATGGCTGGTTTGCCGCGGAACTCAATGAGTTCCGGCCTCGACGGAACGTCATAATCCCATAAATCGTGATGCACCACCTGAAAATGCCAGACCATTTTGCCGCTTGACGCCCGCAGTGCGACTACGCAATTGGCATACAGATCGGCGCCTGGCCGAAGTCCGCCAAAGAAGTCCGGCGACGCGCTGCCCGTCGGCAGAAAGACCAAATCGCGCTCGACGTCCACCGACATCGGCGCCCACGCGTTGGCTGCGCCGGTGGTGCCTGGGGGCGTCGGATCCCAGCTCCATTTCCGCTTGCCGGTTTTGGCGTCGAAGGCGCGCACCGTTCCGTGCTCCATCTCGGCGCGCCCGTTGTCGCCGATGGAAGACCCCACGATCACCGTGTCACGCACCACCACCGGCGGCGACGTCACCTGAAAATTCCCATCTTTCAGACCAGGAACTAACGGTGTTTCCCACGCCACCTGCCCGTTTTCTGCATGCAGCGCGATCAGGCGCGCATCCAAGGTTCCGAAATAAACCAGTCCTCCTGAGACCGTCACACCGCGAGCGGAAGACTCCGAGTAACCACGTCCCGCCGCGATATGCGGATCGTAGCGCCAGCGCTCGGCGCCAGTTCCGGGATCGAGCGCGATCACTTGATTGAACGGAGCGATGACATACAATAGGCCGTTGGCGAGAACCGGCGTGGCTTCAAAAGCGGCGATGTGTGCCGTGCGTTCGTCGGGGGCGACGGCGCCGGTGTGATAGGTCCACGCTTCTTTGAGTTGGGGCGCGGTGGCCGGCGTGAGTTCGGCAGCCAGGCCGAAAAGAACTAGCGGGATCAGCATGGGAATATTGTCCCGCATCCCGAGGAAAGGGAACTCTATGAAGAAACTATTGCTGCTAAGCGCCATCGGGATGCTGCTCAGCGCCCAAACCGTTACGCGTGAGCAAGTGGACGCCTGGATGACGGAACTCTCCAATTGGGGGCGCTGGGGCAAGGACGATCAACGCGGAACGCTGAACCTGATCACGCCAGAAAAGCGGAAACAGGCAGTGCATCTGGTCAAGGAAGGAGTTTCCGTCTCGCTAGCTCATACACTGGACAAAGAGAAATACCCCGACAATCCGCGTCCCATCGGCCAGCAAATGACTCTGGACGCCGGCGGCCACGCCATGGATCTGTACTCCATCTGGTATCACGGATCCACCATTACGCATATCGACGCCCTGTGCCACTATTCGTTTGAAGGCAAGCTCTACAACGGTTTTGTGAAAGCCGAGAAGATTAGCGAGTCCGGCTGCGCGGCGCTGGGCATCGAGAACCAGAAAGACGGAATCATGACGCGCGGGGTGCTGGTGGATATGCCGCTGCTCAAGAAAGTCGAATATCTGGAGCCGGGCACCCCGGTGTATCCCGCCGACATTGAAGCCTGGGAGAAGTACGCGCACGTCAAGATCGGCAGCGGGGACGCTCTTTTCTTGCGAACCGGACGCTGGGTGCGCCGCGCCAAATTGGGTGCCTGGAACGTCGCCGCCAACGCCGCGGGCTGGCACGCGTCAATGATGCCATGGCTCAAGAAAAGGGATGTCGCTTTGCTCGGTAACGACGGAGTGCAGGACGTGCAACCTTCGGGCGTCGA
>DATFZA010000174.1:0-9541 GCA_035314765.1 Bryobacteraceae bacterium | reverse complement strand
AGCCTGGCGCCGGGGGACACCGCTGCGATAGTTCTCGGGCGAGGGAATTCGGACTCGAGCCCGCAGTGTCCCCATCCGCGTTTCTTGCCTGGCGCCGGGGGACACCGCTGCGATAGTTATGAGCGAGGGAATTCGCACGCGAGCCCGCAGTGTCCCCATCCGCGTTACGCCGCTGGTAAGATCGTGAATTGCTCATGCCGGATGCTTTGAACTTGCGGGATGTGCCGTCGGTCGATGAAGTGGTGTCGGCTCTCGAACCTTCGCGCTTCCCTCGCAAGCTGGTCGTCGCCGAAACCCGCCTCGTTCTGGAAGAAATGCGGGCGGCGATTCGCGCTGGCAAGGCCACGCGGCCTCCGGAAGCGCTGGTGCGCGAGCGCCTGGAAGCTCTTTCGAGGCCGTCCCTGCAATCCGTGATCAACGCTACTGGCGTGGTGCTGCACACCAATCTGGGCCGGGCCCCGCTGCCGCGTTTTGAGCCGCATCTTGGCTATACCAATCTCGAATACGATCTCGGGCAAGGGAGGCGTGGCAAGCGTGACGTCCACATTGCAGCGCTGCTTGAGCGCCTGATCCAGGCGCCGGGCATCGCGGTCAACAACAACGCCGCCGCGGTCTATCTGGCCCTCAATACTCTCGCCGCGGGTCACGAGGTGGCCGTCTCGCGCGGAGAGCTGATCGAGATCGGCGATGGTTTTCGTATCCCGGACATCATGGCGAGTTCCGGCGCGGTTCTGCGGGAAGTGGGCACGACCAATCGGACTCACATCGACGACTACCGCGAGGCGATCAACGATCGTACGCGCCTGTTGATGCGGGTGCATCCCAGTAACTTCCGCATTCAGGGTTTCACTGCCAAGCCCACTTTGGCCGAACTGGCGGCACTGGCCAAGGAACGCGACATTCCGCTCTATGAGGATCTCGGCAGTGGCTGCGTGATCGACCTGCGGCGTTTTGGAATCGACGAGCCCTTAGCCGGCGATAGCCTCAAAGCCGGCGTCAATCTGGTTTCCTTTAGCGGCGACAAGCTGCTGGGCGGTCCGCAGGCCGGCCTGCTGGCTGGCGATGCGGGCTTGATCGCGCGCCTGCGCCGCAATCCGATGTTCCGCGCTCTCCGGCTGGACAAACTGATTTATCAGGCGCTGGAAACTACGCTGCGCGCATGGTTGTTCGAACGCTGGGATCTTATTCCCACGCTCCGGATGATCGAGCAGTCTGCCGATGAGCTGCGCACCCGCGCCGAGCGCTTCGCAGAGTCCATCCCGGGAGCGGACGTCATCCCGGGACACTCGGTCATCGGGGGTGGCGCGACGCCGGAGCAGACCTTGGACACCTGGCTGGTGGTACTGAAACCAGCCGATATTGTGTCCGCCGAGCGCTTCTGCCGCCTCAACCGCCCTCCGGTAATCGCCCGCATAGACGACGGCCAACTGTGTTTCGATCTTCGGACGGTCCATCCCGAACAGGAGCCGGAGCTGGCCCAAGCCCTATCAAACATTATCCTCTGAGTTTGTCTTTTCACTAAACTTTCACGAGGAAGCAATACGTATTGTGGAACCTATTGGTACCACATGCTCACGCGACGTCATTTGCTGGCATTGTTTACTAAGCTTGGTCTCAGCTCGGCGTCTCTGCGCGCGGCCATACCGCCAGGCACGTTTCAGATCGACCGGCTGCAGTCGGAACACGCCTGGTCTCCCGCGCGCAACGCCTTTCGCGCGTATCGAGCCGACGCGGTGATTACCCTCTTCTCGATGCCGGTGTTCTCCCGCGCGGGCGTAGGCGGCGGTATTGCGACGTTTGGAGAGGGCCTGGACGGGGGCCGGCGCATTGTCTCCATGTCTTTCGCCGGCGGCTCCTTCCCGGAGCACGCGCACAAAATCAACCGGCTGGGCTACATCCAAGAAGTAGTGCTGGAAAACCGGGAAGTAGTGTTGGAAAACCAGGAATTAGTGCTGGAAAACGACAATGAGCCGCAGGAAGCGGCCTATTTCGGGTTTATGACAGCATCGCCCGAAGAAAGCGTGGCCGAAGCCAGGAAAGCCCTGGCCAGTTCCGGCGCGAGCATACCCTATGCGGCCGTAGAAGGCGTTACCTCGCGCGGCCAGCATCGCAATAGTAAGACCAAGATCTTTCTGCCCTCGAGTTACACTTTCGCCGAATGGAGGACGTTGCGGGACCGGATCCGCGCGGCATTCTACGCAAGCGATCCCTCTACCACCGAGATTGCCGCACCGCCGCGCACGCTGTTATATTCCGTGGCTCAGGCGATCCGGCGTCCGGCTGGACGCTTTGAAACCCCGTATGTGTATAACGGAAAACAATACCATTTAAAACTGGAGAAAACGCCCGATTCCGGCGCCGGAACAGCCTTTGTCAACAAAGGGCTAGCCGCTTCCGCCGCTGGGGTGTACCTTCTGCGTGGCTCGGTGAAAGGTTTGCTGTCCGGCCGCGTTACCAATTTCCGACTCTGGATCGACGACGACAGCGGGACCGTGCTGCCGCTGCGAATCGAACTGCAGCCACGTTCGTTTTTGCGTCTTGCCTTTGAATTTGATCCAGCTCTTTCCAAGGGCCCGCTCCCAAAAGGCCCCAACTCGAAAGATAATGCATGAAAAATTCTCAGTGCCATCTGCTGTGGGATAATCCGAACGCTTCGCGCGCCTTCCGGACCGGTGTTTCGCTGCACAGCCATACCTCGTTCTCGGAGGAAAGCCTGAGTATGATCCCGCGCGTTACGCGCCGCGTGCCATTCCTCTATCCGTACATCAAGACTTATCTCGACGAATACAAACGCACCCACGAGGGCCGCGAGATTGACCTCTCGCGCGCCTTTTGGACTCCGCCGCTGAATCCTCTCGAGGCGGTCAAGTTGGAGCGCGGGCAGTTGCATTCGCTGGATTTGCAACCCTTCGTTTCGATCACCGATCACGACACTATTCAGGCGCCGCTGCATCTGTCGATGTTGGCGCGGGAAGCGTCCCATCCCTTCTCCGTGGAATGGACAATTCCCTTCGGCCCCACCTTCTTCCACCTCGGCTTACACAATCTGCCGTCACGCCTGGCGCCGCCCATCATGGCGGACCTGGCCGCTTACACCGCGCAGCCCCGGCGCGCGTTGCTTACGGCCCTGCTCGAAATGCTCAATGAAAACGCGGACACACTGGTGGTCTTGAATCATCCGCTGTGGGATGAATCGGCATCCGGAATCCTCAATCACGTGCGCGCCCTGGGCGCTCTGATCGAGCGTTACGGCAACCTGCTTCACGCCCTGGAATTGAATGGCCTGCGCGCGTGGAGCGAGAACCTGGCGGTGCTGCGCCTGGCCCGCGAAACCGGTCTTCCCGCGATCTCTGGCGGCGACCGCCACGGCCGCGAACCCAACGCCAATGTCAATCTCACTAACGCCGGGTCCTTCGCGGAATTCGTCCACGAGGTGCGCTATGAGAAGATCAGCGACGTTCTTTTCCTGCCGCATTACCGGGAACCTCTGCGGCTCCGTTTCCTTCTAACGATGTGGGATGTGATGCGCGATTATCCGAATCAGCCGCAAGGACGGATTCGTTGGGCCGATCGCGTCTTTTATCGCTTCGAAGACGGCAGCGTGGAACCGCTTTCGGCCCGCTGGAAGAGCGGCGAACCTGCTATCGTCAGACAAGCCGTGGGGCTGATCCGGATGATTGAAACCCGCCACGTCCGCCCCGCCTTGCGCCTGGCGCTCGGCGACCGAGAGGAGTTCTGTTTGTAAGTGCGCGTCGCGTTCTTCACCGATTCGTTTCACGAGGTCAACGGGGTGGCGCTCACCAGCCGCCAGTTTGACGCGTTCGCGCGTAAACGCGGCTTGCCATTTCTCAGCATCCACGCTGGACCGCGCACCGATTATCGGGTAGAAGGCCAGCATCACACGTTAGAACTGGCGCGCAGCCGCGCCGCGGTGCCGATCGAGCGGGACATGGCGTTTGATCCCATGCTGCCGCAGCGCAAGGAAGAAGTGGGTCCGATTCTGCGCGGCTTTCGTCCCGACGTCATCCACATCACCGGACCGAGCGATATCGGTATTCTCGGCGCATGGCTGGCGCATCGCCAGCGTGTTCCCTTGCTGGCCTCCTGGCATACCAACCTGCATGAGTTTGCCGCTTTGCGGCTGAATAAGCTGATTGCCTTCACGCCTGGGGGTGTGCGGCGCAAGATCACGCAATTCGCCGAACAGCAAGCCCTGGCGCTGTGCGCGAAATTCTACGGGCTGGCCCGGGTGATCCTCGCCCCGAATCGCGAATTGGTCGAGCTGCTGCATAGCCGCACGGGAAAGCCAGCCTTTCTCATGGAGCGCGGCGCAGATACGGTAACGTTCGATCCCCGCAAACGCGATCGCACCGACGGATTGTTCACGCTGGGCTTTGTCGGGCGGGTTACTCCCGAGAAGAGTGTGCGTGTATTGGTGGAGGTGGAACGGGCGCTGATCGCGGCGGGCATGGAGGATTACCAGTTCGTGATTGTTGGCGACGGAAACGAGCGCGAATGGCTGCGCCAAAATCTCCGGCGCGCGCAGTTTTCCGGTGTGCTCCGCGGAGAAGCGCTGGCGCGCGCTTACGCCAACATGGATCTGCTGGTTTTCCCCTCCCGCACTGACACCTTTGGCAACGTGGTGGTGGAGGCATTCGCTTCCGGCGTTCCCGCCGTCGTGACGGCTGAGGGCGGCCCAAAATTTATCGTCGATTCCGGCGTTACCGGCTTGGTTGGAACGGACGACTTGGCCGCGCACGCCGTCCAAATCGCGGTGAATCCGGTGCTGCATCGGAGCATGTGCGTCGCCGCGCGCGCCAAGGCTCTTTCGATGTCCTGGGATCGCGTGTTTGAGAGCGTCTACGAAGCCTACGGCGTTTGCGTCGCTCCGTCGGCCCGGCACGCAAAATCGCCGACGCTCGCGGACTGCCGTATCGGCCGGTAGCCGGCAAGGGGCTTGGACGAAGTCCGCGCCCGCTCTGGATATCATACAGGGCAGAGGTCACTGCTTGCGCGTTCAGGAAATCGCCAATCTCGTGAAAGGCACGGTCGAAGGCGACAAAGATCTCGACATCCAATCCGCCGCCTCCCTGGAAAACGCCGGCCCCGCCGACATCGCGTTCGTCGCCAAAGGCAAGAACGGCTCCGGATCGCGCGCCGGTTGCCTGGTCGTAACCGCCGACCACTCCGGCGGTGGCCAGACTCTGATCCGCGTCAAGGAACCGCGCGCCGCATTCGCGCAAGTGGTATCCAAACTGCATCCTCCACCGCCGGTCGAGCCCGGCATTCACCCGTCGGCCGTGGTGGCTCCCGATGCCAAAATCGGCGCCGGTGTCTTCATCGGCCCGCACGTTTCCGTTGGCTCGGGGTCGCGCATCGGGGATGGCAGCCGCATCGGGCCCGGCTGCGCGATCGGCGCCAACGTGACCATCGGCGCCGGCGCCACGCTACACCCGCGCGTGGTCATCTACGACGGCGCAACCATCGGCGACCGCGCGATTCTCCACTCCGGATGCGTCGTCGGCGCAGACGGCTTTGGCTTCGTTCTTAATGGCGATCGCTACGAAAAGTTTCCCCAGATCGGCCGTGTCGTCCTGGGCGACGACGTGGAACTCGGCGCCAACGTCTGCGTGGATCGCGCCGCATTAGGGACCACCGAAATCGGCGATGGCTCCAAACTCGACAACCTGGTGCACGTTGGACACAATTGCCGCATCGGCCGCCATGTCCTGATCGTCGCGCAGACCGGGCTTTCTGGCGGTGTGGTAATTGAAGACTACGCCGTTATCGGCGGCCAAGTCGGCATTGGCGACAAGGCGCGCATCGAGAGCCGCGCCGTGGTCGGCTCCGGCGCGGGCATTCTTACGTCAAAAATTGTTCGCGCGGGGCAGGTAGTGTGGGGCACGCCGGCCAGGCCATTAAAGGAATATTTGCAGCAGTTAGCGCACCTGGCGCAATTGCCGGCGTTGAAGAAGCGGTTGATTGAGCTGGAACGGAAAGTGGCTGCTAAGTGATGCGTCCCGCTTCGCGCGCCCGGCTATCGCGAATGGTTTTCATCAATAGCAAATTCGACTCTTGCACCACCGCCTGTAACCGGGAGAGGTAACGCCGGGCTTCTAACTGCTCGGCGGGCAGAGTCATCTCCAGGTAGTAAGCAATTGCTTCAATAGTGCTCAGCGGCTGACGCAGATCGTGGACCAAATTTCGGATCGCATCCTCTGAGTGATCGGAAATCTCCGAAGACAGACCTTGGCCTGGCATCGTTCCTGGGTCTTGCATCATTCCTGGGTCTTGTATCGCTCCTTGGCCTTGTATCGCTAACGTGGCGCTAACCTGCATCGGATCGCACTCTTTCCTCTTCAGACTTGTGTTCGGGGAATTTCATTATCACTCCTGCCGCGCCCTTGGTCAAGATGAATTCTTGACAATTTCACAAGCCCAATCGTTTCAAGATTGGCTCTTCATATGCGTCGTCCTCGCCCGGATAGCGCAGCTCGTTATCAAAGCGGCCAGTCTCCTTCGCCAATGCCCAAATCAGGCTTTCTCCGGCGGGCACTGTGTCCGGTTGACGCTCAAAAACTCTACCCCCATATGCGGCGTCCGCGTCGATTGCCTCCCAACCAATGCGCTCAAGAGTTTTCAATAAGTCCCCGAGAAACAAAGCGTTCAGCAGATTAAAGTGAATCAACAAGGTGTGCGGCGTGGTAGCGCCCAGCGCCTTGCGCGCCAGATCGTCGTAATACTGCGCCCGGTCAAGGATGTGGTCCAGATAGGGCTTGCGGAATCGGTTTACATCGAAGTGCCGGTCCTCTTTCAGGTGTGCGCGCAGGCGTTGGTCGTAATACCAGTCGGAGGCGTCAATCGTCACCGCGCCGTTGCGATAGCCGTGATCCCGCAGGAAGGCACGCATCCAATCGCGCCGCTCGCGCGTGCCGCCCTCTTTGAGCGCCGGGAACCGAAAGAACGGCTGGAAGCCTGGAAACGTCCTGACGAATCGATCGCAGCGCAGCATGTCTTGGGCGAACTCACCCGGCTCTATCGCGCTGTTGAACACTCGATGCGACCAGGTGTGATTCGAGATCAAGTGCCCTCGCTCGCTCCAACTTTCGACGATGGCACGGCCCGTCTCCGAATCCACGTTCTTTCCCACCACGAATAAAGCGGCTTTCTTCTTGAGGGTCTGAAGAATGCGCCGATTGGCATGCTTGCGGTATGGCTCGGGAATCGCGGCCCAATCCACATCGTCCATGGTGACTGCAAATCGCGGCCGTGAAAACGGCGCGGCGGCGAGCATCGCCAGCGCTTCCCGCCGGCTGTACGGATACACATTCGCCATCCTATCGTTCAGTGCCCGCGCCGCCGGCCTAACCCCGAACGTAAGTGAGGGGATCGCGGAGAAGTGAAGGGATCGCTCCCACTACCCCTGCTCATCCGCCGCGCGCTCCGTGAGCTTCTGTAACGTCAGGGCAAGCGCTCGCGCCGCATCCATCGTAAGACCCACATTCAGGTCGAAAGCGCCGGTCAGCTTGCCGCTTTCTTCCACTCTCATCTTCAATTGCACGTGTTTGCCGTAGAATGGCGAATCCAGGCATTTTCCGTCGATCGAGGACAACACCAAAAGGCGGTCGCAGCCGGGCAGATCGGGCCCCGGGATCGCGTCGCGCAGCGCCTGCGGAAACTGCATAAAATTCATCGACGGCCATCCATGCTTCGCCTGAACTTGCCTTCGCCTTACGACCAGAGCTTTTTTCATACTCTCTCCAGGGTTGTCAGAACTTTCCGCATCCGCGCATGCGCCAGAATCACGTCGGGGTCGCGCTGCAGGGCTTCAAAGTAGCGCCGCGCAAATCCGTTGCCGCCTTCGTCCGGCAAAATCAGCCGCCGCGACTGATGAACCAGTTGGTCGGCTTCGTCCACCGTGATCGCCTCCTCGGCGTCCAGAGCTTCGTCGATCACCACCACCAATTCCGACAGCTCGTGGAGCCACGCAAAAAATGGATCGTGCAGCAGCAGCGATAACATATGATTGCTTGAGGTCACCCGTTCCACGTCGTGCTCGTAGGTGCGGCGTTCCGAGTCAAGCAATGTCTTGTGAAGCTGAAGTAGTCCGTTGCGGAGGGCTGTGAGGCGCTGCCGGGTAGGATCCCCAAGCGGCTCGGGCCAGGCCATATTTACTTATCGTAGCGCGCCGCTTGTTAATCTGAAGGTCGTCAATCTGAAGATCGTTAATCTGAAGGCCGGTAACCTGTTGGCATGGGTGCCGGGGCGCGGAGAAGGATGAAAACGGGAGAACTCGCAACCCGGATGGGTCGCAGCATTGTCGGTCGCGGCAGTGTCCCCCTGGCGCTTGGCCGGAGAGACGTTTTCAAGGAAACAAAAAACCTGATGGATAACACGCAAGACGAGCAAGTCCCCCTGGCGCTTGGCCGGAGAGACGTTTTCAAGAGTGGGTTCGCGATTTGCGCGGGAGGATTTTGTCATTGGGACTGATTGCTGGTGTTCTCAAAGAGACCTTTCCGGGAGAACGGCGCGTGGCGATCGTGCCTCGCGTCGTCGAACTGATCAGTAAAGCCGGAGCGGAGTTGTGGATAGAGCCGGACGCCGGAGCCGAAGCCGGCTTTCCGGACTCGGAGTACGCCTCCAAAGGCGCCCACCTCGCCGCCTCGGCCGCCCAGGTTCTGGAGAAGGCCGGGATCCTGCTGCAAGTGCGCCCACCCGCTGCCGGACGCCTTTCCCGGCAGCACACGGTGATCGCGTTCTGCGATCCCCTCAACGAACCGCAGATCTCGGACGAAATCGCCAAAAGTGGCGCTACTTTATTTTCCATGGAGTTTATTCCGCGCATCACCCGCGCCCAATCCATGGATGCGCTCTCTTCCATGGCGACCGTGGCCGGATACAAGGCCGTCCTGCTGGCCGCCAATGCCCTGCCCCGTATGTTTCCCATGCTCATGACCGCCGCGGGAACCGTCCCGCCGGCGCGTGCGTTCGTGATGGGCGCCGGTGTCGCCGGCCTGCAGGCCATTTCCACCGCGCGCCGCTTGGGCGCCGTGGTGTGCGCCTATGACGTCCGCCCGGCGGTGAAAGAGCAGATTGAGAGCCTGGGAGCGAAGTTTGTCAGCATGGCCTTGGATACCGCCAATGCCGAGGGCGTGGGAGGCTATGCCAAGGCGGCGGATGAGGATTTCTACCGCCGCCAGCGCGAACTCACCGCTTCGGTGCTCAAGGATCAGGACGTGGTGATTACCACCGCAGCCATCCCGGGCCGCAAAGCGCCGGTCCTGATTACGCGCGAAATGCTAACGGCCATGGCGCCCGGATCCGTGATTGTCGATCTGGCCGCGGAGCGCGGAGGCAACTGCGAAGCCACGCAGCCTGGTGAAACCGTGGTGGTCGAAGGCGTCACCGTTATCGGCCCGCTCAATCTTCCCAGTTCGGTGCCTTATCATGCCAGCCAGATGTATGCTCGCAACGTGGCCGCGCTGCTGAAGCATCTGATCAAAGACGGCCAGCTCAACATCGATCTGAATGACGAGATCAC
>DATFZA010000173.1:0-2280 GCA_035314765.1 Bryobacteraceae bacterium | reverse complement strand
GGAATCACCTGTACGGTCTTGCCGAGATAGTCGCCGCGGCGCTCGCGCGAGATGATCTGTTCGTAGATCCGGCCGCTGGTCAGGTTGTTGGCTTGCGTGAGCGGGGCGTGCGTGAAGCGTTCATAGTGGCCCAGGTCGAGGTCGGTCTCCGCTCCATCATCGGTTACAAATACTTCGCCGTGCTGAAACGGGCTCATGGTTCCGGGATCGACGTTCAAATAGGGATCGAACTTCTGCAAGTTGACGCGCAAGCCGCGGCTTTCGAGCAGGCAACCAATCGATGCCGCCGCGATCCCTTTACCCAGGGATGAAACCACGCCACCCGTTACAAAAATGTATTTCGCCATCGGCATCCTCTCCTCATGTTGCGGCGCCTACAAAAAGATATGAGACGCGCTCTAAGTCCTCGGGCGTGTCCACGCCGAGGGAATCGTACTCTGTCTCCGCTACCCGGATGCGGAAACCATTCTCGAGGGCACGGAGCTGCTCCAGGCGCTCGGTCTGCTCGAGTGGACCTACCGGCAGGTCGGAATACCCCAGTAAAAAATCGCGCCGGTACACATATAAGCCAATATGTTTGGCGTACGCGGTGGTGGAACTCTCACGAGCATAAGGAATAGCCGAACGCGAGAAATAAATTGCGTTCTCAAAACGGTCCGTTACTACCTTCACGACGTTGGGATTGGCGATGTCCGCCGGATTCTCAATCCTCTTCTTGAGAGTAGCCATCGGCAGGTCGGGATCTTCGAGCAGAGCTAGCGCGGCGGCGTCGATAGCCGCCGGATCGATGAGCGGCTCATCGCCTTGAATATTGACGATCACCTCGGCGCGATCGGCGGAAGCGGCTTCGGCCACGCGATCGGTGCCGGAGACATGATCGGAACGCGTCATCACAACCGGAGCGTCAAAGGCGCGGGCAGCATCGCGAATGCGCTCGTCATCGGTGGCAATCACCACGCGGCTGAGATAGCGGGCCTGGCTGGCGCGTTCATAGACGTGCTGCAGCATGGGCTTGCCGGCGATGGTGGCGAGGGGTTTTCCAGGGAAACGGGAGGAGGCAAATCGGGCGGGGATCACGCCCAAAATTCGCTTCGGCACAATCGATGGTAACACAGTGAGGCGGGTTTGCCGGGCATGATTGCGTGATGGGTTCTCAAACCGCAGAACGACAAATGAGTACGACACCGCAATTGGCTACCCGCCGCTGAATCGGCTACTATTAGGCTACCGCGGCATCGGTAACTTGACCATGTTGACGCTCGACCCGAACAAACTGGCTAGTTTGGAGATTCCCATCGGAACCGGCTGGCTGCTCGGCGCGTGCATGGAGGCTCACGGAAAGCAAGATCTCTGGCTCAAACAAAAACCCGAAGTTCTGGAAGTTCTACGAGAGCAGGCCATTATTCAAAGCGCCGAATCCTCGAACCGGATCGAGGGAGTCACGGTGGCCTCCAACCGGTTGCGCCCGCTCGTAATCGGAAGGGCCAGGCCGCGCGACCGTTCAGAGGAGGAGTTAGACGGTTACCGGGCGGCATTGGAGTGGATCTTCTTGCGAGAGAGGCGAGTACCCCCCGTTGCGCGTGGCCGAGCAGGGGGTCGCCCGCCGACCAGGGGATCGGCCCCGCAAAGCAGCTTCGCAATCACCCCGGAGGTGGTTAGACGCTTGCATGCATTGGCGCAGGGTGGGTCTTCGCGGGATTTCGGAGGCGACGCCGGCGAATGGAAGGCGCGCGACAACGAAATAGCCGAAATCCTGACAACTGGGGAGCGCATCCTTCGGTTTGTTCCAGTCTCCGCTAAAGAAACTCCCGTGGCGGTAAAAATGTTATGCGACAGGTATCGAACAGCCTGCGATGAAGGCCGAATTCCGCCACTCTTGATCGTCGCGACGTTCGTACTTGACCTCCTATGTATTCACCCATTTCGCGATGGCAATGGACGCGTTTCGCGGCTCACCACCTCGTTGCTGCTGCAGTCGCATGGGTTCCAAGTAGTTCGGTACATCAGCCTGGAAAGGCTGATCGAAGAGAGCAAGGAAGAGTATTACCGAGTTCTTAAGCGGTGCTCGCAAGGTTGGCACGAAGGTAAGAATGAGATTATCCCGTGGTGGAATTACTTTCTGGGCACGCTGCGAAGCGCTTACAAAGAACTTGAGCGCCAAATCGAAACGGCCGTAGCGCGGCCCGCCAAACGCGACCTAGTCCGCCAGAAGGTGCTTGTCCAATCGGAACCCTTCACATTGGCCGACATGGCAGCGCAGTTGCCAGTGGCGAGTTCGCA
>DATFZA010000172.1:0-6998 GCA_035314765.1 Bryobacteraceae bacterium | reverse complement strand
CGTACTGTCTGGCGCTGGCCTCGCGCATGTCGGACGTCGCCGAAAGCTACAATCTCGATCTGCTGCATGTGCATTACGCCATCCCGCATTCGATCTCGGCTATGCTCGCTCAGCAGATCCTGGCGGGCCGGCGCAAGCTGCCGTTTGTCACGACGCTGCATGGCACCGACATTACGCTGGTCGGTGTGGACCCGTCGTATTTCGCCATTACGCGCTTTTCCATTGAAAAGAGCGACGGAATCACCAGCATCAGCGACGATCTGCGGCGCCACACCGTGGAAGTCTTCGGTATCCAAAACGAAATCCGCGTCATCCACAACTTCGTCAATATTGATACTTACCACCCGGGCGATCCCCCACCGGAACTCCGCCTGATGCATATCTCGAATTTTCGTCCGGTGAAGCGCGTGTTGGATTGCATTCGCATCCTGGCGGAGGTTTTGAAGTATGTGCCCGCGCGTCTATGGATGGTCGGCGATGGTCCCGACCGCGGGCCCGCCGAGCGCCTGGCGCGCGAGTTGGGCGTCCAGTCTCATGTCGATTTTTGGGGCAAGCAGGATCACGTGGAGCGGCTTTTTCCGCAGGTGCACGTTTTGCTCATGCCCAGCGAAATGGAATCGTTTGGCTTGGCCGCGCTTGAGGCCATGGCCTGCGGTGTGCCGCCGGTGGCCACGCGCGTCGGCGGCGTCCCGGAACTGATCACGCACGGCGTGGACGGATTCCTGGAGCCGGTAGGAGATATCGCCGCCCAAGCGGGGCGCGCGGTGGAGTTGCTCAGCGATCAGTCCCTGTACCGGAGGATGTCCGCTGCTGCGCGGCAGACTGCGGTGGAGCGGTTTGCTACCGAGCGGATCATTCCGCAGTATGAGCGCTATTATGAGGAGCTTTTGAAGCGCTAGCCGAACGCAAACCGAGAGCAGTTCCGACGGAGCGTCCGTAAGGATCGCTTCGCTAAATTAGAATCAGAGTGCAGTGCCGATAACACCCGAACAGGTCGACCTCTGGCGTCAATCTCCTTCCGAACACCAGCGGCTGGAGTTCAAGGAAGCTAAAGAACAGTACGATTACCGGAAGCTTTGCCGATACTGTGTGGCCATCGCAAATGAGGGTGGCGGATTCTTCCTCCTAGGAATATCGGACCGTCCTCTGCGGCAAGTTGTCGGGACGACTGCCTGCTCTGACGCGATCTGTCAGGCTCAGAAATTATTTGAGACGCTGGGATTTCGAGTTGATATCGAAGAGGTGAATCACCCAGACGGGAGGGTTGTTGTTTTCGAGATTCCGTCTCGGCCAAGAGGCACTGCATATCACTTTGAAGGGGCATACCTGATGCGTTCCGGTCAGGCGTTGGTCCCGATGAGTGAGGACCAGCTTCGACGGATTTTCGCCGAAGGAAAACCCGATTGGGTCGAGGAGTACGCCAAGTCAGCTCTGGGAGCACAAGACCTCATCGAGTTGTTAGACACGCAGACCTTTTTTGAACTCTTGAAGATGCCGTATCCTACCGAGCGGGTCGGCGTCGTGGAGCGATTGGAGAGAGAGCGGCTTGTTGACAAGAGCGATGGGATGTACTCAATTCGCCGCCTTGGTGCACTCTTGCTGGCGAAACGGCTGGAAGACTTTCCCGATCTGGCGAGGAAAGCGCCCCGCGTGGTTGTGTATACCGGAACGTCAAAACTTGAAACGCGGCTCGATCAAGTAGGCGTGAGAGGGTATGCAGTTGGTTTCCAGGGCTTGGTCCGGTTCATCATGGATCAACTGCCACAGAACGAAGTAATAAAGGACGCTCTTCGCGCTGAGATCAAACTTGTCCCTGAAGTAGCAATTCGAGAAGTTGTAGCAAATGCATTAATCCACTAGAACCTAACAATGACCGGCGCGTCCGTAATGATTGAAGTCTATGCTAACCGAATCGAGGTATCGAACCCTGGGGAACCAGTGGTGCCTGTGGAGCGATTTATTGATGGCTATCAGTCTCGAAACGAGCGGCTAGCGAGCCTTATGAGACGAATGGGCATTTGTGAAGAGAAAAGTAGCGGCATTGATCGGGTAGTCCACACCGCTGAGTTCTTTCAATTGCCGGCTCCGGACTTCCGAGAAGCTAGCTCACGAACCTTGGTAATCATCTACGGGCCGAAGAAGTTTGACGACATGGACCGTGATGACCGCGTCCGAGCGTGCTACCAACATTGCGCGCTCAAATGGGTAATGTCAGAACGTATGACAAACCAGAGCCTCAGAGAACGATTCCGGCTGCCTGAGAGCAAGAGTGCCGTCGTTTCGCAGGTCATTGCGGCAACAATCGATTCAGGTTTGGTCAAAGCGGATGAAAGTGTTGGGGCATCACGGAAGTTCGCCCGATACTTACCCTTCTGGGCCTGACTTGCTAATTAAAAACATCCGCTCGATCAGAGTCAGATCGTTGCTAAGCTCAACATTATCATCAACTTGCTTATTTAAGCTTATCCCTGTACAGACTGGCCGCTGCGTGCAACTCCCTGGAACTAGGCCGAGACGGAACTTCCTCTAAGGAAGCGTACGTAGTATGGCTGCTATCCAACAACCAGCCTACTGAGCAGCTCATCCAACACACTGAGCGGAACCAGCAGGTTCCCGCCATAGCCCGAGTCGCGCACCCGAAGTCGACGGTCGGAGTAAGCCCCGGAGTCCCGCGGATCTACGAAGCCCGCCGCTTGCCCAGGCCCTCTGCGATCATGGCAGTTACCAAGGTGTTCAGGCTAACGCCTTCTTGACGAGCCTTGGCCACCAGGCGCGCATGCAGGCTCCGAGGCACCCGCTGCCGCCATTGCCCGCTCGCTTGGCTTGGCTTTGGGAAAGGGTCGCCGTGCTTGGCGCAACTTAGCAGATAGGACCTTACCGCATCACAGCCGTTCTTGAAGGCTTCCTCCGGGGTGTCGCCGTCGGAAATGCACCCCGGCAAGTCCGGGTACTCAATGGCGAATCCGCCACCATCCTCTACTGAGAGCGGCCGGATGGTAAACGGGTAGGAGTAAATGAGCGTTTTGTCAATCTTCATTGGTCTCACCCACTCTGCTAACCAAGTCTACAAACAGACGAACAGACACAGGTCTGATCGGCCGGCGTTCCGGCGCTGCGTAGAGAAGGCTTCCGATTTCGGCCCATGATCGATTGGAGCAACCCCGGATTGCGGCAAATCATCACAAAAAATGCCCGGCCGCGTCGCCGATCGCGGCCTAGGCACCGCCCAGCGGCCGGATGCCGAAACACGACGTGGCTCGTCCCGCTTTGATCGTGATCGATGCCCAAACTTCTGGCAACAACTTTCAAATCCTCAATCCGCCAATCCCGCGGATTGCGTCGCATTTTGGCGATGAGCTTCGCCGCGTTCGACACGATTACATGGTATCACCGGTGGTACCGCACACAAGGTTTGCGGAAGGATGCCGTCGGCGATTCCCGCAATACCAGCGGTCTTACGAAGAACTCTTGAACCGCTCCACCAGCGAACGCGGAGCAGCCCGGCTGCTGGATGCCGAAACACGACCTCGCGGAGTCGCGATTCCCGGACACCGGCACGAAAGCACCCGATCAACCGCGGTTTCTCCCGCGGGCGTCCCAGCACCGCTTCAGCGCTACCTGCTGGTTGGCGCTCCCAATTTATTTCGGAGGGTTGATGGTCGGGCTCCGATTGGGTAATTTCCGATGCGCTGCGCCCCGCCGAGGCGGAGACTTCACTTCTTGCTTCAATATCCGCTTGTATCCCTATCGACGTTACCGTGCATCCATATATGTGGAAGGTTCAAATATGAAAAAAGGATTGCTGATTCTAACGGCTGCCTTGATGATGATCGCGCCGATTGGCGCTTCGGCCGCAATCCGCGGTTTTGTTGGCGGTGGGGGATATTACGGTGCTGGTTGGTATGGGCCTTACTGGGGACCATATTGGGGTCCTTACGGCTATTATGCCTACCCACAAGCTGGTCAAATCAAGCTGGATACCAAGGTGAAAGACGCCCAGGTGTTCATCAATGGCGCTTACGCCGGGACGACGCATGAGAATAAATCCATGCACTTACGCCCTGGCGGTTACAATATCGAGATTCGAGAAGCGGGCAAGACCCAGTTCTCTCAGAGAGTCTATGTAGCAGCCGGTAAGACCCTGCACCTGCGGCCGGAATTATAATCCAGAAGAACTCTTGAACCGCTCCAACAACAACCGCGGTCCAGCCATCACAAAGCCCGTGATCAACCGAGGCATCTCTCGAAGATCCGCGCCCAGGGATTGCCCGGCGCCGCCCGTGAGCAAGGCTCCACGCCGCATCACGTACCAGTTGAACAGAGTGTTAATGGCGGTCAGCGACATCGACCACAGCACGCCAGCCCGCAGATTCGGCGTGCCCTGCCACCGGTGGACGACATACTGCAACGCATGAGAAACCAGCGGCATGGCCACCAGCAAAATCAAAGCCACCATCCAGGCTGGCCGCAACTTCGCCAGCCACTGGGTGGCTGCGCCCATCACGCCGGAAATCGCTACGCGAAACCAGAGTTCCACGGTCACCGCCGCCAGCGCGGCTTGCATGCCGAACTTCAGCGTCGTGAAGAAGAACACCGGACAGCGCCACAGCGCACTGAACAATGCCGACTTCCAGTTCCAAAACACAAACAGCTTCAAGCACAGCCCGCCCTACGAAGATCGTCCAGCACGCTGCGCGGAACATGCACGTTGCCGTCGTAGCCAGTGCCCAGAGCAATCCCCGGCTTGGCGGCCCCATGAAAATCCGAGCCTCCGGTTACGGCCAGGCCGAGTTTCGCCGCAATCCGAGCATAGCGTTTTACGTCTTCGGCATCGTGATCGGAATGATACACCTCAATCCCGTCGAGCCCGGCAGCGCGCAAATCCCCAATCAGCTTCTCTTCACGCAGATGATCGACAATGCCTAGCCTGATCGGATGCGCGAGCACCGATAGGCCGCCAGCCATCCGCACTCGCTCGATGGCGTACACTGTCTCGGGGCCGTAACGCTCGGCATAGTGGGGCGCATTCTCTCCCAAATAGTGGCGAAAGGCCTCTTCAGTCGTCTTGGCGTAACCTTTGTCCATCAGCACCCGCGCAAAATGCGGCCGTCCCGTGAGCGTCCGGCCCACTTTTTCCACTTCCGCCAGCGTGATGTCGACACCGGCAGCTTGCAGATTGTGAATCAGCCGTACATTGCGATCGCGCCGGCCTTCTAAAATCTCCAGCAGCCAGCCGCGGAACTCATCCGGGGGCGGTTGATCGAGAAAATACACCAGCATGTGAATGCTAAACAGGCGCTGGCTCTCGTGCCGGGTGGTCATCTCGAGGCCGCAGACCAGATCGAAATGTTCCGCCTGAGCCAGCGGAAGCGCCTTATCGTAGCCCGCGAACGTATCGTGGTCGGTAATGGCCAGCGCCTCCAGCGGCAGCGCGCGTGCCGCTTCTATTAACTCCGCGGGACTATACGTGCCATCCGATTCGTCGGTATGCGAGTGTAAATCGATCACGTACCCGGAAGCTCCAGTTTGCGCAAGCGCAGCGCATTGGCGATCACGGAGACGGAGCTGAGGCTCATGGCGGCGCTCGCCATTACCGGGCTCAGCAACAGGCCGAAGAAGGGATAGAGGACGCCCGCAGCGAGCGGCACACCCAGCGTGTTGTAGACGAACGCAAAAAACAGATTTTGCCGAATGTTTCTCAGCGTGGCGCGGCTCAACTGGCGCGCGCGCGCGATGCCTCGCAAATCGCCTTTGATCAACGTCACGCCCGCGGTCTCCATGGCGATATCGGTTCCCGTTCCCATGGCGATGCCGACATTGGCCTGCGCCAACGCGGGCGCGTCGTTTACGCCATCGCCGGCCATGGCGACTATGCGGCCCTGGCTTTGCAATTGTTTGACGATTTGCGCCTTGCCTTCCGGCAGCACTTCCGCGTGGACTTCATCGATTCCCAGCCGTCTGGCCACGATCTCCGCGGTCTCGCGATGATCGCCCGTGAGCATCACCACGCGAACCCCGCCGGCATGTAATGCGGCGAGCGCGGCTGGAGTGGATTCTCTGATCGGATCGGCGACACCGATCACTCCGGCTGGCTGGCCATCGACGCGCACAAACACGACCGTCTGGCCTTGCCGCCACAAGTCTTCCGCTTCGGTACCAAACTCGACGTTATCAACGGTGATCCGCTTGCCGTCAACAACGGCGGACACGCCGCGGCCAGTGGTCGATTGGAACTCCGCGGCGGGAGCCAGCGTCAGTCCTCGCTCCCGCGCGCCCGCGACGATCGCTGCCGCCAACGGATGCTCGCTCGATTGCTCCACGCTGGCGGCCAGGCGCAGAATTTCGTCCTGGGGTGCATGCACCAGCTTCGGTTTCCCTTCTGTCAAAGTACCGGTTTTGTCCACCACCAGGGTGTCCACCTTCTCGAGCAATTCGAGCGCTTCCGCATTGCGAATCAAAATTCCCGCCATTGCCCCGCGGCCCGTTCCGGCCATGATCGACATCGGCGTCGCCAGGCCGAGCGCGCAGGGGCAGGCGATGATCAGCACCGCGATCGAGTTCACCAGCGCATAGGCCAAGCGCGGATCCGGCCCCCAGATCGCCCAAGCGATAAAGGTCACCACGGCGATCGCGATCACCGCCGGTACAAACCAGGCTGCCACTCTATCAGCCAGACGTTGCACCGGCGCACGGCTGCGCTGGGCTTCACTCACCAATTTGACGATCTGCGCCAGCAAAGTGTCGGCGCCTACGCGCTCCGCGCTAAAGATAAAGCTGCCCGTGCCATTGACCGTGCCGCCCGTCACTTTGCCGCCATGCTGCTTCTCCACGGGTATCGCCTCGCCCGTGAGCATGGATTCGTCCACCGAACTGCTGCCCTCGATCACCGACCCGTCCACCGGAATTTTCTCTCCCGGCCGCACTCGCAAGCGATGTCCGGCTCTCACTTGGTCGAGCGGTATGTCCATCTCATTGCCGTTGCCCTGTACCAGCCGCGC
>DATFZA010000171.1:0-8959 GCA_035314765.1 Bryobacteraceae bacterium | reverse complement strand
GAACATGGTCAGAATCTTGGAGTTTTGACCGGCTGGTTTGTACACTGTCGTAAGTGGCCAAATCCTCTGTTCCTTTAACTCTAGAAAATCTCCGCGGCTGGGTTGACCGCATGCCCTTCAACCAGTTGCTGGGGATTCGCGTGACCAAACTACACTCCGACGGCGTAACGATTGAATGCAAAATGCGCGATGAACTGCGCAACCTGGCCGGTTTGTTGCACGGCGGCGTCATCGCGACCATGGCCGACGCCGCGGTCGGCATCGCGATCGCCAGCCATTTTCGCGGATCGCGCCGCGTCACAACGGTGGAAATGAAGATCAGCTTTCTGCGGCCGATCGGCGAAGGGAAAGCCATCGCCCGCGCGCATTTGTTGCGAGTGGGCGCGCATCTCTGCGTGGGCCGCGTCGATATTTTCGATCAAAGCCGCAAGCTGGCCGCAACTGCGATCGTGACCTATATTCTGCTCGAAGGCGAAGCCGTAGTGGCGAGTTGATGAGCGCTACGGCCCGATGGCACGGTCCTGACATAGGCGAAGCTATGTTGGCCAGTTGACCATAACGCGGACGGGGACACTGCGGGCTCAAGTCCAAACTCCTTCGCTTGAGAACTATCGCAGCGGTGTCCCCTGGCGGTAGGCCCGAGATGAGAGCGGCCGCGACGTCCAGCCTCTGCTTGAAGGCGAAGCGGTGTTGGCGAGTTGACCATAGCGCGGATGGGGACACTGCGGGCTCGAGTCCGAACTCCTTCGCTTGAGAACTATCGCAGCGGTGTCCCCTGGCGGTAGGCCCGAGATGAGGGCGGCCGCGACGTCCAGCCTCTGCTCGAAGACGAAGCGGTGCTGGCGAGTTGACATAGTGCGCACGCGCGACACTGCGGGCTCAAGTCCGAACTTCTTCGCTTGGGAACTATCGCAGCGGTGTCCCTTGGCGTTAGGCCCGAGATGAGAACGGCCGCGATGTCAGCCTCTGCCCAAAAGCCAAAGCTGTGGCGAAGCACTGATGGCAAGATGACCATGGCATCGCTGGTATCCTGAGCTTTGTCCCGACAACCGCCTGACGAGCCGCCGCCGTTTCTCGGCACATGGCCTCGCGTCTATATAGCCGTGTTGTGCTATGTGGCTTTGGTCATCGGGGCGTTCTATCTCTTCACGCGGGCTTTCGCTCCATGAGGCCGCTCGATTGGATCGTGCTGTTTGGATGGCTGGCTTTTCTGGTCTCCTACGGCATGTATCGCGGGCGCGGCAGCGACAGCGTCAATAAGTATCTGCTGGCCGGCCGGAGCATGCCCTGGTACGCCATGGGGCTCTCCATCATGGCGACGCAAGCCAGCGCCATCACGTTCATCTCAACAACAGGCCAAAGCTATATCGACGGTATGCGTTTTGTGCAGTTCTATTTCGGGCTGCCCATCGCCATGGTGATCCTGTGCACGACCGCGGTGCCCATTTTCCATCGCTCCAACGTATACACGGCGTACGAATACCTGGAGCGGCGCTTCGACGCCAAAACGCGCGCGCTGGTGAGCGCCATTTTTCTCATCCAACGCGGTCTCGCCGCGGGGTTGTCCTTGTACGCGCCCGCCGTGGTGCTGTCGCTCGTCCTCGGTTGGTCTGACCGCTTCACTACCGTGCTGATGGGCGTTCTGGTCATCACCTACACCACGACCGGCGGCATCAAAGCCATCACTTGGGCGGATGTGCAGCAGATGTCGCTGATTTTGGGCGCGCTGTTACTCGCTTTTTTTCTCGCCATTCATGCGCTGCCCGCGGAGGTTTCCTTTCGCGACGCCGTCTCGCTGGCTGGCGCCGCCGGCCGCCTGAACGCTGTAGTTACTAAGTTCGATCCCAATGACCGCTATAACCTGCTGAGCGGGCTGATTGGCGGCGCGTTTCTGGCGCTGGCGTATTTCGGGTGCGATCAATCGCAGGTGCAGCGCTATCTGACCGGCAAGTCGGTCGCGCAGAGCCGGTTAAGTTTGCTCTTCAACGCGGTGGCGAAGATTCCGATGCAGTTCTTCATTCTGTTTATCGGCGCCATGGTGTTTGTGCTGTTTCACTTTGAACGGCCGCCTTTGCTGTTTCAGCCTTTGGAATTGCAACGAATCCACGGCGACTCCCGTTTCCCTGCTGTCGAGAAGCGCTACGAAGAGGCCTTCGCGGCCCGGAAACAAGCCGCGCAGGAGTATCTGGCAGCCAAGAACCCGGAAACGCTCTCGCGCTATCAAGCCTCGGAGAAAGAGTTCGAGAAAGCGCACGCGCAGGGCGAAAAGCTGGCGGGCGCCGATTTTCACGACACCAACTACATCTTTCTGTCCTATGTCACGCGTTACCTTCCGGTAGGCGTGGTCGGACTGATTGTGGCGGTGATTTTTTCGGCGGCCATGTCGTCTACTTCCGGAGAGATCAATTCGCTGGCGACGGTGACCGTGATTGACATTTATCGCCGCCACATCCGGACAGAAGCTTCCGACGGACATTATCTGTGGGCCTCACGCCTCGCCACGGTGTTTTGGGGTTTATATGCGGTTGGGTTTGCCCAATTTGGGCGTAATTTCGGCGCATTGATTGAAGCCGTGAACATGGTGGGCTCGCTGTTTTATGGCGGGCTGCTCGGCGTGTTTGTGCTGGCATTCTTCTTCCACCGGGTGGGCGCTAACGCGGCATTTTATGGCGTACTGGCCGGCGAGGCGGCGATTTTCGCCGCCGCCCTGTTCACTTCCATCTCGTTCCTGTGGTTCAACGTGATCGGGTGCGTCGTGGTGGTGCTCGCGGCGCTTCTCATCAACACGCGCTCGACAGCCCTGCACGCTTGAACGTTTCCCGGCGTCATGGCTGGTAAGATGCCGCAACGTGGTTTTTCTCTGATAGAACTCCTGGTGGTGATTGCGATTATTCTGATCATTGTGGCGATTGCGATTCCCGCGCTCCAGGGTGTGCTGATGAATATGCGGGAAACAGCGGTAATTAAAGAAGTGCAGACCATTTCTCAAGCCGAAACGCAATACGCGTCGCAATTCGGCAAGTATGCGACGACGCTCGTGGAGTTGGGCCCGCCCACGCAAGGGGCATCCGGTCCGCAGGGCGCGTTTCTGATCCCGCACAGCTTGGCGAAGGGTGAAAAGGACGGCTATGTCTTCATCCTATCGGTTGCCGATTCTGGCTATCAGGTCCATGCCAATCCGAAGACGTTCGGCAGCACAGGCCGCCGCACTTTCTATCTGGATCAAAACGGAATCGTGCATCAGAACTGGAGCCGCGAGCCCGCCACGGAAAGCAGCCCGGAGATTGAGTGAGGTTGGGTGCGTAGGTTCTGATCGCGATTATTCTGATCGTCGTGGTGATTACGCTTCCGCCGCCACGAAATGCAAGGTTGAATATGCGGGAAACAGCGGTAATCAAGGAGCTGCAGGCCATCGCTCTGGCGGAGACTCTATACGCGTCGCAGTTTGGCAAATATGCGGCGAATGCCTTCAGACCCGCTGACGATCACATTTGCTGACGGAGTTAGGCCCGCCCACAGAAGGCGAGCCTGATCCCGCACAGCCTGGCGAAGGGTGAAAAGGACGGCTATCTGTTTTCGCTGGCCGTTACGGCGGGTGGCTATCAAGTCAACGCCAATCCGAAAACGTTCGGCAGCACGGGCCGCCGCACTTTCTACCTGGATCAAAACGGAATCGTGCATCAGAACTGGAGCCGCGAACCGGCCACGGAAAGCAGCCCGGAAATCGATATGGGGATCGCCAAATAGCATCCATCGTCCGCAGCTCAGCCCTTCTCGCGCGTCTTCGCTCCTATTCGCGACAAGGATTGCCGAGTCCCCTCACTAACGTTCGGGGTTAGATTTCAGGCCTATCCCCATCCGCGCCGCGAATTCGCCGTTTTCATTCTTCCTTCTGAAACGCGCGCGCGCTAATCCAATGGGTGACGCGGGGACGTTCCGGGCCTAGGTGATAGGACATCGCCTTTTCTTCCAAGGAGCGATCGGCAACGGTAATGCGCTCGTGCTGCCGCAGATGTTCGGCCCAGTTGGCGACGACGAAGTTCTCGACATAGCGGCCCGGCTCGGCCGCATCCCGCCACAGGCTCCAGCGGATCGCTCCGTCGCGCCGGCGAATTAAGCGGACGGGCTGCATGGCTCGGGTAAATTCGTGTGCCTGTTCCGGAGAGACGCGATATTCCATCTGCACCAGCACCGGCCCCTGCTCCAGCTCCGGAGCAACCACCAAATGCGGTTCCGGCCAATGTGCCGAAGGAGCGACATCCACTTCTTTGGACCAGTGCAAGCGCAGGCGCGCCGTAGCCGCGGCGACGACAAGCAGGCAAAGTCCGGCCACGAGCAGCGTAAACCGCAACCCGAAACGCGTAGCCATCGCGCCCCAGATCACGCCGCCCAGCGCCATGGCGCTTTGAAAGACCAGCAAGTAGACCGATAGGGCGCGGGCCCGTACCCAAGCCGGAAGGGAGGTCTGCGCGGCCGTGTTCAGCGTGGAATTGACGATCATCCAGGCCGCGCCACCCGCTACCAGCGCCAAAGCCACCAGGCTGAATCGTTCGAGGTAAGCGAGCGCGAGATTCGAGCATCCGAATAGCACGGTGGCGAGCGTCACCATCAACTCCGGCCGCAGAATCTGGCGCAAGCGCGCCACCGTCAGCGCGCCCAAAATGGAGCCGGCGCCGAGACACCCGAGCAATAGGCCGTATCCGGTGCTTTCGCGATGCAACTCGATCCGGGCGACCGATGGCAAAAGGGCCCACAGGCCGCTGGCGACAAGCACGAACGAGCCCGAGCGCCACAACACTCCGTGCATGGCGGGAGCAAAGCGCACATAGCGCAATCCGGCGGTCATGGCGGAACCGACGGTCTCCGTAAGTGTTGTTGTGTACTCCGGAGCGCGCTTCCAGAGATACAGGACTACGATGACCGCGACAAAGGAGACACCGTTCAGGATGAACGCTCCTCCGGCGCCCATGGTGGCGACAGCCAAGCCGCCCAATGCCGGGCCGGCCGCGCGCGCCAGGTTGAACCCCATCGAATTCAAGGCGATGGCGGCCGGTAAGTCCGGGCGCGGAATCAATTCCGGAACGATGGCCTGCCAGGCTGGGGCGTTCATGGTCGAGCCCAGGCCCAGGGCAAAAGTGAGCCACAGCAGGCTCCACGGGCCAACCACGCCGGCGATCGTCATAGCTCCCAGAACTCCGGCGGCCAACAGCATCCAGGTCTGAGTGAGGATCAACAATTTGCGGCGGTCGACGATATCGGCCACCGCTCCGGCGGGAATACCGAGCAGGAAAACCGGCAGATAGGTTGCGGTTTGCACCAGAGCAACCATAAAGGCCGAGGGCGCGAGCGAAGTCATGAGCCAGGCGGCTCCGACATTCTGCATCCAGGTGCCGACGTTGGAGACGATGGAGGCGAGCCACAGCCGGCGGAACAGCGGGTTGGTCAGAGGAGTCCAGGGACTTCGGTTCGAACTATCGCTCAATTTTCTATTGTTGCAACAGACTGTCCTAACCGATAAGGACCTTGTGAAGACCCTCATAGCATTGGCGGCGCTCAGTGCCTGCGCCTTCGGCCAGGCCGTAATCACAGCCACGGCGACGCCAACCAGCGTCAGTTTTGCCTTTCAGCTCGGGGCGGCTACGCTCCCGGCAGTGCAGAATATCGCGATCAAACCCAGCAGCGGGACCCCGGCATTCACTACAACCTTCGACGTCACTGCCCTGTGGTTGATCGTAACGCCGGCCAGTGGCGCCGCGCCGGCCTCAATAGGAGTGCGCGTCAATCCGACGACTCTGGGCGTGGGGGTTTACACGGCGACGATCATGGTGACGATCGCGGGCGTGACGAACCCGCTGAGCATTCCCGTGACGCTCACCGTCACCAGCCCGCCGGCGACGCTCACCTTGAGCGCCACGGCGATCACCATGGTGGCCCCGCCGATCCCTCCGCCGGCCCAGAGTGTGCTGCTCTCGACTACGGCGGGGCCGATCTCGTTCACGGCGACCGCCGGGGCCAAGTGGCTCACCGTCAGCCCAACCGCTGGAGTGGTGCTTCCGGGCGAACAACTGGTGATGACCATTAGCGCCGATCCGACGATTCTCATCCCGCAGACCGCGCCTTACACCGGCAAAATCACGATTGCGGCCTCGGGCGTGGCCGTGGCCAGTAAGTCGCAAACCATCACCGTCAATCTCACCGTCAGCAGCCTGACGCCGACCATCACCAACGTGTGGCCGGCCAGCTTGCCAACCAATGCCGGACCGCAAACGATCACCGTGTACGGAACAAGTTTCTACTCGGCCACCATCGCCACGGTGCAAGGCCTTACCGCGCCGCTGGCCACGACGGTAGTGGATTCCATGACATTGCTGGCGGTCATCCCAGCCACGCTGACTACGGTCCCGACGACGCTCAACATATCGGTATCGAATCCGCCGCCCGGCGGCGCCGCGGCTTCGTCCATTCCCTTGCCGATCGCCAACATGCCCATCATCCAGGCCGTGGTGAATGGCGCCAGCTACGTGTCTGGCTCGCTGAGTCCTGGAGAGCTGGCGACCATCTTCGGAATCGACGTCGGTCCGGTGTTACCGGCCAGCTTGACGGTCACCAACAGCGGTTACATCGCCACGACAGCGGGAAATGTCTCGGTGACCATAGACGGCGTGGCTGCGCCCATATTCTATGCGTCGTCCAGCCAGGTCACCGTTCAGGTTCCCTATGAGGTCAGCATCGGCAACAATATTCAACTCGTATTGACCAACGGCAACTATGCGCCGGTCAGTACGACCGTCAACACCGCGCTGACCGCGCCCGGTATTTTCACGGCGGCCTCGTCAGGCAGCGGCCAGGCCGCGGCGTTGAACTACATCAGCAGCACGGGACTCTACACGCTGAATAGCGGCACCAATCTGGTGAAAATCGGCGATTACATTATCCTGTACATGACGGGTGAAGGCAGCTATGCGCCGGCTCTCACGGCGACCACCAACACCGGCTACATCATCCCCAGCTCGCTATCGCCGCTTCCGCAGTTGAACCCGTTGCCCACGGTAACCATCGGCGGCGTTAACGCGACTGTCAACTACGCGGGCCCATTGGTCGGCTCCGTGATCGGCCTGCTGCAGATCAACGCGATCGTTCCCACGGGCGCAACTACCGGGGCTGCCGTGCCGGTGGTCGTCACCATCGGCGGAAATGCTTCGCAAGCCGGAGTAACGATCGGCGTGCATCCGTAGCAGCTTGGCGGTCAATCAGCACAGGCTGAAGCCTGTGCCACCTTTCATAAGCACTTATTCAGTAGCACTTGGTGGCACAGGCTTTAGCCTGTGCAGCTTTCCGCAAGGTCGCCTCGAGTTGTGCCCGTAACCCAGTGGGCGCGAGCTGTTCTGGTATGGTTTAATTCTGGATGACCAGACGCGCGCATGCAACGCATCGAAAAAACCGTATTTATCAGCTATCGCCGTACGAATGTTCCGTGGGCGCTGGCGATTTACCAAAATCACTAGCAATGGCTTCGACGTTTTTTTCGATTTCACGGGCATCGCTGCCGGCGATTTCGAGAGCGCCATAATCGGAAACATCCAGGCGCGGACGCATTTCCTGGTTTTGCTCACGCCCTCGGCGCTGGAGAACTGCGGCAAGCCGGGAGATTGGCTACGGCGGGAGATCGAGACCGCGCTGGCGGTACGCCGCAACATCGTGCCATTGATGCTGGAGGGTTTCGACTTCGGCACGCCAAAGATCGCGGATCAACTCACTGGCGAACTGGCCGCGCTCAAGGCCTATCAAGCGCTGAGCATACCTCCGGAGTATTTCCTTGAGGCCATGGGCCGTCTGCGCGAGCGATACCTCAACGTGCCGCTCGATACGCTTTCGCATCCAGCCTCTCCCGCATCGGTGCACCAGGCAGCCGAAGAGCAAAAAACAGCGGCTGAAGCGGCCCCGGGAGTCGAGCCGGAAGAATTGACTGCGCAGCAGTGGTTCGAGCGGGGCTTCAATGCCGTCGATCTGGAAGAAAAACTGCGCTTTTATAGCGAAGCGATTCGCCTCAAGCCCGATTATGCTGTGGCCTTCAACAATCGCGCCATCGCCCGCCGTGCCAAAGGCGACCTGGACGGCGCAATCCGTGACTGTAACGAGGCCATTCGCCTCATCCCCGACTTGGCTCACGCCTTCAACAATCGCGGCGCCGCCCGCCGCGCCAAAGACGACTTGGACGCCGCAATCCGGGACTACGACGAGGCCATTCGCTTGAAGCCCGACCTCGCGGAGGCCTTCTACAACCGTGGCATCGCCCGCCGCATCAAAGGCGACCAGGATGACGCAGTCCGGGACTACGACCAAGCCATTCGCCTCAAGCCCGATTATGCTACTGCCTTCTGCAACCGCGGCGTCGCCCGCTCTGACAAAGGCGACCTGGAAGGAGCAATCCGGGACTACAACGAGGCCATTCGCCTCAAGCCCGATTATGCTCTAGCCTTCTACAATCGGAGCCTCATTCGCGAAGCCCAAGGCGACCTGGAGGGCGCGAAACGGGACTACGATGAGGCCATTCGGCTCGGGTACAAGCCTAAGCACTGAGCGGATGGCGCCCAGCTATTTCCGGGCAATCACCACAATCTCGATATGCGCCTGCGGAGACGCCAGTGCCGCCACTCCTACCGTCGCCCGGGCTGGCCGAGGCGCCTTGAACAGCGACGAGTACAGAGCGTTCATCCGTGGAAAGAGAGACATGTCAGTGAGGAATACCTGCACTGAGTCCACGTCCGCATAATCCATGTTGGCGGCCTTGAGGATCACCCGGATGTTCTCCAGGCACGTGCGCACTTCGGCCTCAAACTCGTCCGGAATTTTCCTCGTCTTCAGGTCGGCGCCGATTTGGCCGGCCACGTACAGCGTTCCTCCGTCGAGAATCGCGGGACTGAACATTGGCGCGTCTTGCCCCGGCCTTTGGAACTCT
>DATFZA010000170.1:0-6315 GCA_035314765.1 Bryobacteraceae bacterium | reverse complement strand
CGAGAGCCGATAACAGGCGATTGTTACGGGCTCATCTATAAGATCCTGTGGCAAGGTCGACAACCCGAATTATCATCGACGCAGGCAGAGACTAATAACCGGATAAGCGGCCACTCGGAAACTGCCCTATTGGTCGGCAATAAACAAGCCCAAAGTCCCCGGCGACAACGTCCCCCTCGTACCTGCAACGGGCCCAGCAAGTCCGGTTGGAGGAGGTTCTATTTCCGGCGGCCCCGAACATAACTGAGGCGATCGGCGCATGCCGCCCCCTACCGCCCTTGCGCCTTCCGATACATGGCCACAGCGCGATTGTGTTCCGCCAGCGTGGCCGAGAAATTGTGGCCGCCGGAGCCATCGGGCTTGGCGACAAAGTATATATAATTTGTTTCGGCCGGCGTCACCGCCGCCTCCAGAGACGCCATACCGGGACTGGCGATGGGACCGGGCGGCAGGCCGCTGTGCCGGTAGGTATTGTAAGCGTTGTCGCTCGCCAGGTCGGAACGATAGATCGTGCCGCGATAGCGCTCCTCGAGCAGCGCCGCGTAGATGGTGGTCGGGTCGCAATCGAGCGCCACGCCATCGCGCAGGCGATTGCGGTATACCGAAGCAACCAGCGGCCGCTCAGCCGGGACCGCAGTCTCTTTCTCGACCAGGGATGCCAGCGTGACGGCTTCATTTACCGGCTCTTTGATTTGATGGTGCTCCTGAAGTTCACGCCATCTTTTGCGAAACTGATCCGTCATCATCCTGGCCAGCAACGGCGCCGTGACGCTGCGGGTCACGCGATAGGTGGAAGGGAAAAGATAGCCCTCGAGCGAAGGAGCCCTGGGCGCCAGATCGCGAATCAGCGCCGGACTGCGGGCAATCTTCAGCAGGTCGGCGCCTTTCACCAGACCCGACCTGTCCACAATCTGCGCGATATCGAAAATATTGCTGCCTTCCGGCACGGTGATTTCGTAATAGAAGACGTCGCCGCGAGCAATGCGGCTGTAGACCTCCCAGACAGACTCAGGCTTGTCGAATTTGTATTCGCCGGCCTGCAAGCGCGCCGCCGGGCGCAAGGCCCGCGCCAGCAGGAACTGCCATCGTCCCCGGATCACGCTGGATTTGGCTAACTCGACGGCCATCCCGCTGGTAGAGGTGCCTTTCGGAAACTCGAGGATCACCGGTTCGGAGAACCCCTGATAGCGCTGGCCCAGTGAAAAATAGAGAGCGGCCGCGCCGCCGGCTGCCAGCAATACCGGGATCAGAAAACATCCGCCGCAACCGCTACGGCGCCGCCGGCTCATGAAGCCAGAGAGTCCAAGTAGCTCTCGAGCAAAATGACCGCCGCCAGGCGGTCCACCGCCAGCGCGCGTTTAGCGATGCTGATTCCGCTCTCGCGGAGCACCCGTTCGGCCTGCACGGTGGTGAGGCGCTCATCCCAATACTGCACCGGAACGCCCGAAGCTCCGTGCAGGCGTTCCGCAAATTCGTGCGTGTACTGGGCCTGCCGGCCTTCCTTACCGCTCATGTGGAGGGGATTTCCCATCAAAATCAATGAGACGTTTTTCTCCGCGATCAGTTGCGCCAAACGCGCCAAGTCCTCACGAACATTCGTCCGCTGCAATGTTTCCAGTCCCTGCGCCGTGACGCCCAGTTCGTCGCTAACGGCAAGACCGATCCTTTTTTTTCCCAGGTCGAGGGCCAGAACTCTCAATCTGCCATTATAGAAAAAGGCCAGTAGAAGGAAGATGGAAGCCAGCCGGATGTCAACCGCCGAACCAGACTTGCCGGTCAACCAGACGATACGCGCTGGAACCTCCGTCTTGGCCGTCGCCGCGGCCGTCGCCCTGCTTTACTTCGGCCGGGTTTTCTTTATCACCCTGGCCATCGCCATCATCATCGCGTTTCTGCTCGATCCGGTGGTGACCATGTTCGTGCGCTTCCGGCTGCCGCGCCCGGTAGCCAGCTTTGTGGTTTGTTCCAGCGCGCTGGTCCTGCTGTATTTGCTGGGCTTAGGCCTGTACACGGAATTCGCGAGCTTTGTAGAGGATCTGCCGGCCTATAGCCAGCGGATCAACGATCTGGTTGACTCCGTCGCCACGCAAGTAGATCAGGTGGAGAAGCGCACCATCGAGACCATCGTCCCGAAGCGTTTCCAAGACCAGCAGCCGTCGACGGCGCAAGCCGCCGCCAAGGTCAAGGGCCGCAAGAATGCTCCGGCTCAACAAACCGCGCCGCCGCCCATCCCGGAAGTGCGTATTCACACCGACCCCAAGCCGCTTCTGGCGTATTTGTACGGCTATCTGCGTTCGTTCTACGATGTCTTGCTGATGGCCAGTTTCGTTCCCTTCCTGGTCTACTTCATGCTGAGCTGGCGCGATCACATGCGGCGGCGTTTTTTGTACCTCTTCAGCGCCACGGACCGCTATATCGCGGGCAAGAGCTGGGAACGCATGGCAGAAATGCAACGCGGATATGTGATCGGTAATTTCATCCTCGGATGCATGCTGGCGGTGCTTACCTGCTGCTTCTTTTTTGCCATCAAGCTACCCTACTGGCCGCTGATCGGCGTGCTCAGCGGTTTCTTGAGCCTGGTGCCCTACGTGGGACTGCTTCTGGCCATTGCGCCGGCCTTGGTGGCCGCGTTGCCCGCGTTCTCCCAACCCGGCGTCTACATTCTGATCGCCGCGGTCATCGCCGTGCTCCACCTGGTCGCCCTTAACTTGCTTTACCCCAAACTGGTGGGTTCGCGCGTGCATCTCAATCCGCTAGTGGTAACCGTGGCGCTCATGTTATGGGGAACGCTTTGGGGCGGTATCGGTCTCCTGCTGGCCATTCCGATCACGGCCGGCATAAAGGCTGTTTTCGACAACGTGGCTCGCTTGCAGGGCTATGGCAAGCTGTTGGGAGACTGATGAGTAAGCAGTTTCTCATTGGCATCGGCGCCGGTCTCGTCGTAATCGCAGTCAGTATCTTCCTGGTGTTTTCCACCACCAAAGGCGCACACCTGGAACTGAAAGGCAAAGCCTTGAAGGTCCGGACCGGCGAACTGGACGAAAAGAGCTGTGCTGCGTTGCTCGACGTTCGCCTGGAGAACCCGTCCAACATACTATTTGTCGTGCGTGAGGTCACGGTGAAACTTGACCTGAAAGACGGCTCCACGGCTGACGGCATAATGGTTCCCCGAATGAACGTCAAGCAGATGTTGGAGTACAACAAGTTTCTCGGCGCCCAATACAACGACATCCTCACGATTCAGGACAAAGTGCCGGCCCACCAGACCATCGACCGGATGATTGCCGTTACGTTCGCTGTCCCTTTCCACGATCTGGACTCCGCTAAGGCGATCCGTTTGAACATTGAGGATTTGGACGGCGCGATGTTCTCGTTAAGCCAGCCGGTAAAATAGGCGCTTGCGGCCGGCGGGAGATTTGAAGCGTTGCCGGGGCACAGTTTTTCTAAAGATGCCGTTGACCGAGTGACTCGCTTTGCGGATCGAAAAACCGCCCAGCGCCTCTTTTCTTCTACTTGCACCGTATAATGGAGTTTCCCGCGGTTGAAGATCGACTCAGAACCGCCGATCTGTAGCCTATGAGCAAATTTAAGCCGGGGCCAATGCCTTTGCCAAGACCGGCTATGCTCAGGCACCCGGTCACGTTGCCCCCCCGGCCTTTGCCGCTGCCCCCCCAAGCAACACGAGCTGTTGTAGCTCCGGTCGCGACCAACGCGTTTCAGAGCTTCGGTTTCCTCATGCTCTGCCTCTATTTGGTTACTCCGTTTCTGAACGACATCTTCGGCCACTTTTTCGGATTTGTCCCTCGCCTCACGCTCATACCCCTGGGGCTGTTGGTGCTCTGTACCGCTTTTAGCGGCACGGTAGGGAGAGCGTTGCAGGCGCCCTTGGGCCGCTGGTGGCTGGGACTGTTCGTCCTCATGCTAGTGAGCACGCTATTCAGTTTCTGGCCCGGCGGCAGCGTGGCTCTGCTCGAGGATTTCGTGCCGAAGCGATATATCGTGCTGTTTTGCGTTTGCGCGGTGCAAATCACCGCCCTGCAATGTGTCCGGTTCGCCTACGTGAATATCCTGCCGGCCACCCTCATTCTGTTCTTGTGCTTCAAGTACGGTACTGTCAGCAACACCGACGGCAGGTTTTTGATCGATCAAAGCTTGTTCTTCGATAATTCGAACGACCTGGCGATTGGTTTGATCATGGCGGCGTCGGGTCTTCTGTTTGTGTTCTTCGCGCGCGGTTTCCTGCTGAAAATAATAGCCGCCGCCGAGATCACTCTCTGCCTCTTATACATTTTGAAGACCGGCTCGCGCGGTACGTTTCTGGCCGCGCTCACGGCCGCCCTGTTCGCCATGCTGTTCGCAAAGAAGCGGTTGCTCGTGATGCTGCTGGTTCCCGGCATCCTGGCGGCCCTGATTACCTTTGTTCCGGCAAAAACCATCCAGCGGCTGATGACAATCGTGTCCGACCCGGAGCAGGAGGTCGCGGCGGGCAACGCCGGCGGCGACGTCGAATCCCAGCTTCAGCGCGAGGACCTGGTCAAGCTGAGCCTGAAAATTACCTCTCAGCATCCGCTGCTCGGCGTTGGCCCCGGCATGTTCGATAATTTCGTTCAGCAGAGCGCGAAACAAACTGGCAAGCATATGGTGTCGTTGAATACCCACAACGCCTACACGGAGATTTCGAGTGAGTGCGGTATTCCCGCGTTCATCTGTTACCTGGCGACGATTGTCCTGACGATCAAATACAACTACCGGATGTACCGGGCCTTCTCGAAGGACCCGCAGAAATTCGATGGACGGCTGGCAGGCATCGCTTTTTCCGGGTTGATTGGCGGCATCGCCTACGCCGTGGCGAGTATTTTCCACCATATCGGTTACGGGGTCGATTTGTCGTGGTTGGGTGGCGAGACCCTGGCTCTCTGGCTGGCCACCCAGCCATTGCGTTCTGGTGTCGCCAGCGTCGCGCGGCGAGTCTAGATGTTGTGCGAGCCTAGAATTGGATAGCCGGAGTGACCTGAATCCGCGCCCAGGTGTAAAACCATGAGTTCAGAAACCAATCCGCCGGCCACGAAACCCCTCCCCTATGAGCCAGCGGTGGCGTTCAACACCTCGCTTGAGGGTGACAGCCAAATTTCCGCGTGCGAAGAAAAGCGCATAGGGATTCTCATCGTCACCTACAACGCCGTCAGCACCATTCCGAAAGTTCTGAAGCGAATCCCTCCTCACGTCTGGGAGAACGTCGAAGAGGTGGTAATCTTCGATGACGCCAGTCCGGATCCAACTTACGAAGTCGCCATGGGCATCAAAATGTTGTCCGGCATTCCAAAGCTGAATGTGCTCAAGAATCCCAAGAACCTGGGTTACGGAGGCAACCAGAAGGCCGGGTATCGGTATTTCATCGACCGGGGCTTCGATATCGTTGTGCTCCTGCATGGCGACGGGCAGTACGCCCCGGAGATCCTCGCGCAGATGTATCATCCCTTGGTCCGTGAGCAAGCCGACGCGGTCTTCGGGTCCCGCATGATGAAGACATATGGCGGACCGCTCAAGGGAGGTATGCCACTCTATAAATACCTCGGAAACCGCATTCTCACGAGCTACGAGAATTGGTCGCTGGGTCTTCATCTCACGGAGTTTCACAGCGGATATCGCGCTTACAACCTGCACGCGCTCAAGCGTATCGATTTGTCGCGGATGACGAATCAGTTCCATTTCGACACGGAAATCATCATCAAGCTCCACCACCAGGGCTTCCATATCGCCGAGATCCCTGTGCCGACGTACTATGGCGACGAGGTATGCTACGTCAACGGACTCAGGTACGCCCGGGATATACTGCGCGCTGTCCACCGGTACAAAAAGACCGTCCGGTCGGTCGCGAAATTCCCCGAATACGAGGAGTATTTTGTGCTGGACGCGGTGACCAAAGGCGCTGTGGTCCCGTCTTCGACTGGCGAGCCCAGCAGCGATGCCCGGGGATGAAATGCCGGAGATCGGCGGCAAAGCGAGCGTTTTCTGATCATCCTAGCCGATTCCGGCATTCTCAGGGGACACAGCTACGGTAGCTCTTAGTTTATGGAGTTCGGAAGGGAGACCGCAATGTCCCCGTCAGCTTGCTTCGCCGACACTAGACGACTAGACAGTCGCCGCTATGGCGACCAGAGCCATGCTGGCCAGCACGAAATACGTCGCCCGGTCTTTCATCGCAAATAGAATCGGATCGTCCGGGAGCGAGCCTCGATTCGCCAACGCAATGATCCGGTTGAACCAATACAGCAGAGCAGGGCACATGCCCCACAAAATTTCCGGGCGTTTGTA